>NZ_JBFAKM010000009.1:0-236438 GCF_040655695.1 Polymorphospora sp. NPDC050346
GGCGACCGCAACCCGCTGCACTCCGATCCCGCGGTGGCCGCCCGCGCCGGCCTGCCCCGGCCCGTCCTACATGGACTGTGCACGTACGGCCGCCCGGTTCCGTGCTTTCGTGCCTAGCGGTACGACCCGAAGTCGAAGTCGTCCAGCGGTACGGCCTGCCCGCTGGCCGGGCCGAAACCGTAGTCGGTCTCGGGGTATCCGGTCATCGAGTAGACCTTGGCCTTCGCCTCCTCGGTGGGCTCCACCCGGATGTTGCGGTACTTGCTGATGCCGGTACCGGCCGGGATGAGCTTTCCGATGATGACGTTCTCCTTCAGACCGATGAGCGAGTCGCTCCGGGCGTTGATCGCCGCATCGGTCAGGACCCGGGTGGTCTCCTGGAAGGAGGCCGCCGAGAGCCAGGAGTCGGTCGCCAGCGACGCCTTGGTGATACCCATCAGCACCGGCCGGCCGGCGGCGGGCTCGCCGCCCTCAGAGACGAGCCGGCGGTTCTCCGACTCGAACAGTGCCCGGTCGACCAGCACGCCCGGCAGGAACTCGGTCGCGCCGGAGTCGATGACCGTCACCCGCTTGAGCATCTGGCGGATGATGATCTCGATGTGCTTGTCGTGGATGAGCACACCCTGCGAGCGGTAGACCTCCTGGACCTCCTGGGTCAGGTGGACCTGGACCGCGCGCGGGCCGAGGATGCGCAGCAGCTCGTGCGGGTCGATGGTGCCCTCGGTGAGCTTCTCGCCGACCTCGACGCGGTCTCCGTCGTGGGCCCGCAGCCGGACCCGCTTGGAGATCTTGTCGTGGACGATCTCGTCGCTGCCGTCGTCCGGCACGATGATGATCTTCCGCGACCGCTCGCCGTCCTCGATCCGGATCCGGCCCGGGGTGTCGGCGATCGGCGCCTTGCCCTTCGGCACCCGCGCCTCGAAGATCTCCTGGACACGGGGCAGACCCTGGGTGATGTCCTCACCGGCGACACCACCGGTGTGGAAGGTACGCATGGTCAGCTGCGTACCCGGCTCACCGATGGACTGGGCGGCGATGATGCCGACCGCCTCGCCCACGTCGACGGTCTTGCCGGTCGGCAGCGAGCGGCCGTAGCACGCACCGCAGACACCCAGCTTCGACTCGCAGGTGAGCACGCTGCGCACCCGTACCGTCTCGACGCCGGCGGCGACGAGCTTGTCGACCAGGATCGAGTTGAGGTCCGCGCCCCGCTCGACGACCAGGGTGCCGTCGGCGCCCTTGATGTCGTCGGCGATGGTGCGGGCGTGCACGCCGGTCTCGGCGTGCTCGTGCACCACCAGCTTGCCGTCGAGGTATTCGCCGACCTGCATCGGGATCGCCCGGTCGGTGCCGCAGTCCTCTTCGCGGATGATGACGTCCTGCGAGACGTCGACCAGACGACGGGTCAGGTAACCCGAGTCGGCGGTCCGCAGCGCGGTGTCGGCGAGACCCTTACGGGCACCGTGCGTGGAGATGAAGTACTCCAGCACGGACAGCCCCTCCCGGTAGCTGGCCTTGATCGGCCGCGGGATGATCTCACCCTTCGGGTTGGCCACCAGACCACGGATCGCGGCGATCTGGCGGAGCTGGAGCAGGTTACCGCGGGCACCCGAGTTGATCATCTTCCACAGCGGGTTCTCCTGCGGCAGCGCGGTCTCCATCTCCTTGGCGACCTCACCGGTCGCCTTGGTCCAGATCTCGATGAGCTCGCCGCGACGCTCCTCGGCGGTCATCAGACCCCGCTGGTACTGCTTGTCGATCCGGTCGGCGTCGGACTCGTACCGCTCCAGGATCTCCCGCTTGCGCGGCGGAGCGATGACGTCCTCCATGCCGATCGTGACACCCGACCAGGTGGCCCAGTGGAAACCGGCCTCCTTGAGCCCGTCGAGGGTCGCGGCCAGCGCCACCTTCGGGAACCGCTCGGCGAGGTCGTTGACGATCGCCGACAACTGACCCTTGCGGATCTCGTAGTTCACGAAGCGGTAGCCCTGCGGCAGCGTCTCGTTGAAGAGCACCCGGCCCAGCGTCGTCTCGACCGTCAGCGGCTCGCCCGGCGTCCAGTCCTCCGGCTCGGTCCACTTGGTCGCGCCGGCGCCGTTGTCGACCCCGACGACGCCGTGCAGGCGGATCTTCACCGGCGCCTGCAGATCCAGCTCGCGGTTGTCGTACGCCATCCGCGCCTCGGCGTCCGAGCTGAACGCCCGGCCCTCGCCACGCGCACCCGAGGTGAGGTGGGTGAGGTGGTAGAGGCCGATGACCATGTCCTGGGTCGGCATGGTGACCGGCTTGCCGTCGGCGGGCTTGAGGATGTTGTTGGACGACAGCATCAGGATCCGCGCCTCGGCCTGCGCCTCGGCGGACAGCGGCACGTGGACCGCCATCTGGTCACCGTCGAAGTCGGCGTTGAACGCGGTGCAGACGAGCGGGTGGATCTGGATCGCCTTGCCCTCGACCAGCTGCGGCTCGAAGGCCTGGATGCCCAACCGGTGCAGCGTCGGTGCCCGGTTGAGCAGCACCGGGTGCTCGCCGATGACCTCTTCCAGCACGTCCCACACGACCGGGCGGTGCCGCTCGACCATCCGCTTGGCGGACTTGATGTTCTGCGCGTGGTTGAGGTCGACCAGCCGCTTCATCACGAACGGCTTGAACAGCTCCAACGCCATCTGCTTGGGCAGACCGCACTGGTGCAGCTTGAGCTGCGGGCCGACGACGATGACGGAACGGCCGGAGTAGTCGACGCGCTTACCGAGCAGGTTCTGCCGGAACCGGCCCTGCTTGCCCTTGAGCATGTCGGACAGCGACTTCAGCGGACGGTTACCCGGGCCGGTGACCGGACGACCGCGGCGGCCGTTGTCGAACAGCGCGTCGACGGCCTCCTGGAGCATCCGCTTCTCGTTGTTGACGATGATCTCGGGGGCACCGAGGTCGATCAGCCGCTTGAGCCGGTTGTTCCGGTTGATGACCCGACGGTAGAGGTCGTTGAGGTCCGAGGTCGCGAACCGGCCACCGTCGAGCTGCACCATCGGGCGCAGGTCCGGCGGGATGACCGGTACGCAGTCCAGCACCATGCCGAGCGGCGAGTTGCGGGTGTTGAGGAACGCCGCGACGACCTTGAGCCGCTTGAGCGCCCGGATCTTCCGCTGGCCCTTGCCGGAGCGGATGATCTCGCGCAGGTTCTCGGCCTCGGCGTTGAGGTCCATGTTCTGGACCAGCGCCTTGATCGCCTCGGCACCCATGCCACCGGTGAAGTACTCACCGAAGCGGTCCCGCAGCTCGCGGTAGAGCAGTTCGTCGGTGACGAGCTGCTTGGAGTCCAGCTTGCGGAAGGTGTCGAGGACCTCGTCGAGCCGGTCGATCTCGCGCTGCGCCCGGTCGCGGATCTGGCGCATCTCGCGCTCGCCGCCCTCTTTGACCTTGCGGCGGACGTCGGCCTTGGCGCCTTCGGCCTCCAGCTCGGCGAGGTCGGCCTCCAGCTTGGCGGCCCGCTTCTCGATCTCCGAGTCGCGGCTGTTCTCCGACTGCCGCTTCTCGGCGAGGATCTCGTTCTCGAGCGTGGAGATGTCCCGGTGCCGGGCTTCCGCGTCGACGCTGGTGACCACGTACGAGGCGAAGTAGATGATCTTCTCGAGATCCTTGGGCGCCAGGTCGAGCAGGTAGCCCAGCCGGCTGGGAACGCCCTTGAAGTACCAGATGTGGGTCACGGAGGCGGCCAGCTCGATGTGGCCCATCCGCTCACGCCGCACCTTGGACCGGGTCACCTCGACGCCGCAGCGCTCGCAGATGATGCCCTTGAAGCGGACGCGCTTGTATTTACCGCAGTAGCACTCCCAGTCCCGCTGCGGACCGAAGATCTTCTCGCAGAAGAGCCCGTCCTTTTCCGGCTTCAGAGTGCGGTAGTTGATCGTTTCAGGCTTCTTGACCTCGCCGTGCGACCACTGACGGATGTCGTCTGCGGTGGCCAGGCCAATGCGCAGCTCGTCGAAGAAGTTGACGTCGAGCACGTTACGTGTCCCCTATGTCGTCGTCGTCATACTGCTGAAACTCGGGGCTGGAGCTTGGGGGCGGGCCGTCCCGCGCGGGGATCAAGCCTGACCGCCCGGAGCGGGTGGCCCGCCCCCAAGCTCACAACCTCACACCTCTTCGACCGAGCTCGGCTCCCGCCGGGACAGGTCGATGCCGAGTTCCTCCGCGGCCCGGAAGACCTCGTCGTCGGTCTCGCGCATCTCCAGGGCCACGCCGTCGCTGGAGAGCACCTCGACGTTGAGGCACAGCGACTGCAGCTCCTTGAGCAGCACCTTGAACGACTCCGGGATGCCCGGCTCGGGGATGTTCTCGCCCTTGACGATCGCCTCGTAGACCTTCACCCGGCCCAGGACGTCGTCGGACTTGATGGTGAGCAACTCCTGGAGGGCGTACGCGGCGCCGTACGCCTGCATCGCCCAGCACTCCATCTCACCGAAGCGCTGGCCACCGAACTGCGCCTTACCACCCAGCGGCTGCTGCGTGATCATCGAGTACGGTCCGGTCGACCGGGCGTGGATCTTGTCGTCGACCAGGTGGTTGAGCTTGAGGATGTAGATGTAGCCGACCGCGATCGGGTCCGGCAGCGGCTCGCCGGACCGGCCGTCGAACAGCTGCGCCTTACCGGAGCCACCGACCAGCTGCACACCGTCCCGGTTGGGCAGGGTGCTGCTGAGCAGACCGGTGATCTCCTCTTCCTTGGCGCCGTCGAAGACCGGCGTCGCCACGTTGGTGTCCGGCTCGGACTCGTGGGCGTCGATCGAGCGGAGGGCCTTCTTCCACTCGGCGTCGTCCCCGTCGACCTTCCAACCGGTCTTGGCGACCCAGCCGAGGTGGGTTTCCAGCACCTGGCCGATGTTCATCCGGCTCGGCACGCCGAGCGGGTTGAGCACGATGTCGACCGGGGTGCCGTCCTCCAGGAACGGCATGTCCTCGACCGGCAGGATCTTGGAGATGACGCCCTTGTTGCCGTGCCGGCCGGCGAGCTTGTCGCCGTCCTGGATCTTCCGCTTCTGGGCGACGTAGACCCGGACCAGCTCGTTGACGCCCGGCGGCAGCTCGTCGCCGTCCTCACGGGAGAAGGTGCGTACGCCGATGACCGTGCCGGTCTCGCCGTGCGGCACCTTCAGCGAGGTGTCCCGTACCTCACGCGCCTTCTCGCCGAAGATCGCCCGCAGCAGCCGCTCTTCCGGGGTCAGCTCGGTCTCGCCCTTGGGCGTGACCTTGCCGACCAGGATGTCGCCGGGTACGACCTCGGCACCGATCCGGATGATGCCGCGCTCGTCGAGGTCGGCGAGCATTTCCTCGCTGACGTTCGGGATGTCGCGGGTGATCTCTTCCGGGCCCAGCTTGGTGTCGCGGGCGTCGACCTCGTGCTCCTCGATGTGGATCGAGGTGAGGGCGTCCTGCTGCACGAGGCGCTGCGACAGGATGATCGCGTCCTCGTAGTTGTGGCCCTCCCAGGTCATGAACGCCACGAGCAGGTTGCGCCCGAGCGCCATCTCGCCCTCGTCGGTGCAGGGACCGTCGGCGATGACCTGGCCGGCCTCGACCCGGTCGCCCTCGAAGACGACCGGCTTCTGGTTGACGCAGGAGCCGGCGTTGGAGCGGCGGAACTTGTGCAGCAGGTAGGTGCGACGGTGGCCGTCGTCCTGGTGCACGGTGACGTAGTCGGCGCACAGGTCCTCGACCACACCGCCGACCTCCGCGACGACGACGTCGCCGGCGTCGACCGCGGCCCGGTATTCCATGCCGGTGCCGACCAGCGGCGACTCCGCCTTGACCAGCGGCACCGCCTGGCGCTGCATGTTGGCGCCCATCAGGGCGCGGTTGGCGTCGTCGTGCTCGAGGAACGGGATCATGGCGGTCGCGACCGACACCATCTGGCGCGGCGAGACGTCCATGTAGTCGACCGCCGCCGGGGCGACGAAGTCGACCTCACCGCCCTTCCGGCGGACGAGGACGCGGTCCTCGGCGAACTGGCCGTCGCTCATCAGCGGAGCGTTGGCCTGCGCCTTGACGAACCGGTCCTCTTCGTCGGCCGTCAGGTAGTCGATCTGGTCGGTGACCCGACCGTCCACGACCTTGCGGTACGGCGTCTCGATGAAGCCGAACGGGTTGACCCGGCCGAAGGTCGACAGGGCACCGATCAGGCCGATGTTCGGGCCTTCCGGGGTCTCGATCGGGCACATCCGGCCGTAGTGGGACGGGTGCACGTCACGGACCTCGAAGCCGGCCCGCTCCCGGGACAGACCACCCGGGCCAAGCGCGCTCAGCCGGCGCCGGTGGGTCAGGCCCGCCAGCGGGTTGGTCTGGTCCATGAACTGCGAGAGCTGCGAGGTGCCGAAGAACTCCTTGATCGCAGCCACCACCGGGCGGATGTTGATCAGGGTCTGCGGCGTGATCGCCTCGACGTCCTGGGTCGTCATCCGCTCGCGGACCACGCGCTCCATACGGGAGAGCCCGACCCGGACCTGGTTCTGGATCAGCTCGCCGACGGTACGCAGGCGACGGTTGCCGAAGTGGTCGATGTCGTCGGCCTCGTAGCCCTCCTCACCGGCGTGCAGCCGGCAGAGGTATTCCACGGTGGCGACGATGTCGTCCTCGGTCAGCGTGCCCTTGTTCATGGGGACGTCGACTTCGAGCTTCTTGTTGAACTTGTAACGACCGACCTTGGCGACGTCGTACCGCTTCGGGTTGAAGAAGAGGTTGTCGAGCAGGGTCTGGGCGTTCTCCCGCGTCGGCGGCTCGCCCGGCCGGAGCTTGCGGTAGATGTCGAGAAGCGCCTCGTCGACCCCGGCGATGTGGTCCTTCTCCAGGGTCGTCATCATCAGCTCGGACCAGCCGAACCGTTCGCGGATCCGCTCGCCGGTCCAACCGATCGCCTTGAGCAGGACGGTGACCGCCTGCCGGCGCTTACGGTCGATGCGGACACCAACGGTGTCGCGCTTGTCGATGTCGAACTCCAGCCAGGCACCCCGGCTCGGGATGACCTTGACGCTGGAGAGGTCACGGTCGGAGGTCTTGTCCGGCTGCTTGTCGAAGTAGACGCCCGGCGAACGGACGAGCTGGCTGACCACGACGCGCTCGGTCCCGTTGATGATGAAGGTGCCCTTGGGCGTCATCATCGGGAAGTCCCCCATGAACACCGTCTGGCTCTTGATCTCGCCGGTGGTGTTGTTGGTGAACTCCGCGGTCACGAACAGCGGCGCGCAGTAGGTCAGATCCTTCTCCTTGCACTCCTCGATCGAGGCCTTGACCTCGTCGAAGCGTGGCGCGGAGAAGGAGAGCGACATGGTGCCGGAGAAGTCCTCAATGGGGCTGATCTCATCGAGGATCTCCGCGAGACCCGAGCGGGCGTGCGGGTCGTCAGACGACCGGCCCTGCCAAGCCTCGTTGCCGACCAGCCAGTCGAAGGACTCGTTCTGGATGGCGAGGAGGTTGGGGACCTCGAGGTGTTCCGTGATCCGACCGAATGAAATTCGGTGAGGAGCGAATGCGCTCGACGTACGGCTGGTCTTCGCAGGGCGGGAAGCTGCCAAGATGCGTCCTTCCGAGGACCGTGCTGCAAAACGGCTGTTACGCGTGCACTCCAATGGACCCCACTCTGAACGTCCACATTCGGACATTCTGGACAGGGGTCAAGTCGGAAGGCAGCGCAAACTAGCAGTGTAGCCGAGAGGCTAACCGCTGTCCAGCCCGCCGGGCAGGCCGTCGCGGAACGTGCCTCGGAGCACCTGGACCGGTGCCTCCGGGCCGCTCAGAACGCGGCGGATCCCGCTGGGGTCACCCGAATGCCGCAGCGACAGGCGGGCTGCCGTTGCGTTACCCGGATGAGGGCCGTTGCAAGCGCGGAAGGTCTTGCTGGTGTCAGCGTGCCTGGCACCAGGAGCCGCGTCAAGGGTTGTCGCGCGGGTCGGGCCAGGTGTTTGTGTGACGTACGGGTGCCTCCGGCGGCCCCGTGGGTCCACAGACCGCGCTGATTGCCTGTTCACCGCGTGGTTGCACGCTGTCAGCAGACGAAAGCGGGCGGCGATCCAAACCTGGATCGCCGCCCGCTTCGAACGCGGTGTGCGTCAGCTCACTTAAGGGTGACCTTCGCGCCCTCGGCCTCGAGCTTGGCCTTGGCCTTGTCGGCGGTCTCCTTGTTGACCTTCTCCAGGATCGCCTTCGGCGCGCCCTCGACGGCGTCCTTGGCTTCCTTCAGGCCCAGGCCGGTCAGCTCACGCACGACCTTGATGACCTGGATCTTCTTGCCACCGTCGGCCTCGAGAACGACGTCGAACTCGTCCTTCTCCTCCTCGGCCGGAGCGGCGGCGGCGCCGCCGCCCGCACCCGCGGCGGCCACGGCGACCGGCGCGGCGGCGGTGACGTCGAAGGTCTCCTCGAACTGCTTCACGAACTCCGACAGCTCGATCAGCGTCATCTCCTTGAACGCGTCGAGCAGCTCGTCGGTGCTGAGCTTCGCCATGTCTGGCGTCCTTCCTACTTTTGAATGACTGGGTACGGATGCGGGAAGGCTCAGGCGGCCTCCTCCACACCCTCCTTTTCGCGCTTTTCCTGCAGGGCAGCCGCCAGGCGGGCGGTCTTGGACAGCGGCGCCTGGAACAGGGCCGCGGCCTTGCTCAGGTTGGCCTTCATCCCACCGGCCAGCTTGGCCAGCAGCACCTCACGGGACTCGAGGTCGGCGAGCTTGTTGACCTCTTCGGCCGAGATGGCCTTGCCCTCGAATACGCCGCCCTTGATGACGAGCAGCGGGTTGGCCTTCGCGAACTCGCGCAGGCCCTTCGCCGCTTCTACGACATCGCCGGAGACGAAGGTGAGCGCGGTAGGACCGGTGAACAGCGTGTCGAGGCCCTCGATGCCAGCATCCGCCGCGGCACGCTTCGCGAGCGTGTTCTTCGCGACCGCGTAGGTGGTTTCCCGACCCAGCGCGCGCCGCAGCTTGGTCAGCTGAGCGACAGTGAGACCGCGGTACTCGGTCAGCACGGTCGCGCCCGAGCTACGGAACTGCTCGGTGAGCTCAGCGACGGCGGTGGCCTTGTCGGCCCGAACCGGCTTGTCCGCCATGTCCCTCCTCTCTCGTTACTCCAGGCTGGTCGACTTCACAGTCCGTGGAGAAGGGACCCGAAAACGGGAAACGCCCCGGCGCAGGGCGCACGGGGCGGACAAGATCATGCGAACATGACCGGTACGCTGCCGTCTCCCCCTGCGCGGGCCGCCCGCCGAAGCGGGACCTTCGACCGTGCCGAAGCACGGCTACCAGCGGTCTCTGGGTGGTTACGATTTGCCGTCTGACTCACGGCCAGACGCATTCGACACGGTACGCGACCTGATGCCCGACCACCAAATCGGGGTCCGGCACACAGTTTCACCCGGCCCGTCGGACCTGCTCCCTGACCGGCCGGCAAGCATCCCGGCGGCAAAGACGAACCGGGGTGCCCCGAAATCGGGGCACCCCGGTTCGTGATCCGCTGCGGCGGTCGGCGTCACGCCTCGGCGCCGGCCTCCTGGAGGTTCTTCACCAGGTTCGGGTCGACCGGGACACCCGGGCCCATCGTGGTGGTCAGGGTCACCTTCTTCAGGTACTTGCCCTTGGCCGCCGACGGCTTGGCCCGCAGTACCTCGTCGAGCACCGCGACGTAGTTGTCGATCAGCTGCGCCTCGGAGAACGACGCCTTGCCGATGATGAGGTGCAGGTTGGAGTGCTTGTCCACCCGGAAGGTGATCTTGCCGCCCTTGATCTCGGAGACGGCCTTGGTGACGTCCATGGTCACGGTGCCGGTCTTCGGGTTCGGCATCAGGCCGCGCGGGCCCAGAATCCGCGCGATCCGGCCGATCTTGGCCATCTGGTCCGGGGTGGCGATGGCCGCGTCGAACTCCAGCCAGCCCTCCTGGATGCGGGCGACCAGCTCGTCGGTGCCCACCTCGTCGGCGCCGGCGGCAACGGCCTCCTCGGCCTTCGCGCCGGCCGCGAACACGATCACGCGGGCGGTCTTGCCGGTGCCGTGGGGCAGGTTGACCGTGCCACGGACCATCTGGTCCGCCTTACGCGGGTCGACCCCGAGGCGCATCGCGACCTCGACCGTGGGGTCGAACTTGACGGCGGTGAACGCCTTGGCCAGCTTCACGGCCTCGGCCGGGGTGTAGAGCCGGTCCCGGTCGATGGCTTCGGCGGCCTTGCGGTAAGCCTTGCTGCGCTGCATTTCTGTCTACTCCTGTGGTGTCTGGCGGGACGCGCGGCGCGCGTACCCTCCCACGGTCGGGTCGTGCTCGGAAAGGCTCGGCGGCCTCAGTCCTTGACGGTGATGCCCATCGAGCGGGCGGTGCCAGCGATGATCCGCTCGGCGTGCTCCACGTCGTTGGCGTTGAGGTCGGCCATCTTCCGCTCGGCGATCTCCCGGAGCTGGGTACGGGACACCGAACCGACCTTGTCCTTCTGCGGCACGCCGGAACCCTTCTGCACACCGGCGGCCTTGAGCAGCAGGCGGGCAGCCGGCGGCGTCTTCAGCACGAAGGTGAAGGAGCGGTCCTCGTAGACGCTGATCTCGGCGGGGACGACGTCACCGCGCTGCGACTCGGTCTGCGCGTTGTAGGACTTGCAGAACTCCATGATGTTCACACCGTGCTGACCGAGGGCCGGACCGACCGGCGGCGCCGGCGTGGCCTGGCCCGCCGGCAGCTGCAGCGTGAACGTCTTGACCAGTTTCTTCTTCGGAGGCATGTCTCTTCCTGGGCTTGATTCTGGTGGATTGCACCGGGGTGGATTGCACCTGACGCTGCCCGCAGAGCGCGCGCACGGTCAGCGCGGCCTGCGGGCCGACGTTCTAGGTTAACGCAACAGGCAGCCCGGCTGTTCACCGAGGCGGTTGCCGGGGCCGGATCCTCAGATCTTGGCGACCTGGTTGAAGTTGAGTTCCACCGGAGTCTCCCGACCGAAGATCGACACCAGCACCTTGAGCTTCTGCTGGTCGGCGTTGATCTCGCTGATCGTGGCAGGAAGCGAAGCGAACGCCCCGTCGGTGACGGTGACCGAGTCACCCACCTCGAAGTCGAGAACCTTGACCTCCGGCTTGGCCTTCTTCTGCTCCGTCTCGACGGCCGGCGCCAGCCACTTGAGCACCTCGTCGAGCGAGAGCGGCGCGGGACGGTCGGCCCGGTCGGTCGCGCCGACGAAGCCGGTCACGCCCGGGGTGTTCCGGACGCAGGAGTAGGACTCCGCCGTCAACTCCATCCGGACCAGGATGTAGCCAGGAAAGACCTTGTTCTGCACCTGGAGGCGCTTGCCGTTCTTGACCTCGACCTCTTCGCGGGTCGGCACCTCGACCTGGAAGATGTAGTCCTCCATGTCGAGGCTGGTGATACGGGTTTCCAGGTTGGTCTTGACCTTGTTCTCGTATCCGGCGTAGGAGTGCACGACGTACCAGTCGCCCGGCGCGTAGCGCAGCTTCTGCCGCAGCTCCGCGACCGGGTCGTACTCCTCGTCTGGTTCCGGCGTCGCGACGGGCGCGTAATCCGGCTCGCTGGCGGCCTCGACCGACTCGTCACTGGCCGCCGTCGCCACCGCGGACTGCTCGTCGGCGGCTCGTCCGGCGGTCTCGTCGTACTCAGGCACGCTCGCTCACTTCCGTTACTGTCAGCTCGGTTCTGCGGTCAACTGGGGTTGCCGAAGACCCACAGCACGCCCTTGGCAAAGGCGAAGTCGAGCCCGGCCACGATCGCCAGCATCACGGACACGAACACGACCACCACGGCGGTGTAGGTCAACAGCTCCTTGCGGGTAGGCCAGATGACTTTACGCAGCTCGGCCACGACCTCGCGGACGAACCGCACGATCCGTCCGAAGATGCCGACCCGACCGCCCTCGGTACGGGCCTTCGACTTGCTGTCGGCCGACTCCGCCTTCGGGCGGGCCCGGGTGGCGGTGCCGCCCCGGGATACCGGCTCTTCCTCGTCGTCGACGTCCGAGTCCTTTTCGGCTGCGTCGTCCAACGCCTCGTCATCGAGGTGGTCGTCCGCGGCGTCCTCGCCGCGCCGATTCTTGTCGGCCACTTCGCCCTCCGTCGCGGGATGGTCGGATCGCACGTCGGTGGACGCACGCTGCGCTGGTCACGCCGGCCGCCCGGACCGATCCCGGGGCTGGCCGCGGCCGGCGGACCGGACGGAGATCGCCCGACCGGCGCATCGCGCCACGGGCGGCTTCCGCCGGACACCACCGCCACGGGACGGCTGCCGCCCCGTGAGACGACTCCGACCCCCGGGGCCGGTCAGGCCTTAGGCGCAGGGGTGACAGGACTTGAACCTGCAGCCTGCGGTTTTGGAGACCGCTGCTCTGCCAATTGAGCTACACCCCTGTGCGGCAGCTTGGACCTACCTCAGGCGCAGACACCTGAGGTAGGGGCCACTACCCCACGGCGGACCAGTGTACGGGTAGACCGGGGACTTTCCCAACCGGTCTGCCACCGGCCGCCGGCAAACCGTCATCCAGGCAGCCGGACCAGCGCTTTGGCCTGCGACAGCACCTTTTCCCCGAGGCACGTCACGGTCAGGTTGAGCTGGGTCAGACCGTCTTCGGTGACTCCCTTGACCACTGCCGCCACCTGCACCTCGACCCCCTCGTCGTCATCCGGCACCGGCACCGGCCGGGCGAAGCGCACGCTGAACTCCGCCACGGTGTCCGGCCGGCCGGCCCACTCGGTCACCGCCCGGCCGGTCAGCGCCATCGTGAACATGCCGTGCGCGATCACCCCGGGCAGGCCGACCTCGGTGGCGAACCGCTGGCTCCAGTGGATCGGGTTGAAGTCGCCCGAGGCGCCCGCATAGCGGACCAGGTCGGCCCGGGTCACTCGGTAGGTCTTGACCGGCAGATCCATCTCAGCCACCCTCCCCACGTACGACGAGCTTGGACCAGACCGACACCACCGGCTCCTCGGCGACCGTCGAGACCTCGCTACGGATGGTCAGGAAGTCGTGCCCACCCCGCGAGGTGATCTCCTCGATGGTGCTCACACAGACCAGCTCGTCACCCGCCACGATCGGGCGGGTGTAACGGAAGCGCTGGTCGCCGTGGACGACCCGGCTGTAGTCGACGCCGAGCGCCGGATCATCGACGATCTGACGGCGGCTCGACTCCATGGTGACGACCACCGGAAAGGTGGGCGGAGCGACCACGTCGGCATGCCCGAGCGCCCGGGCGGCCGCCGGATCGTGGTACGCGGCGTCGGTCGCACCGATCGCGGTGGCGAACTCACGGATCTTCTCTCGGCCCACCTGATAGGGGGCGGTCGGCGGGTACGTACGGCCGACGAACGACGGGTCCAAGGGCATGCGGCGAACCTACACGCGCAAAGCAGGATCGCCGTTTCGGGGCCGGTGTCGCTGGTCATCCCAGACTGTCCGGTCTCGAAACGGCGATCCTGACGGAAGCTGTACGGCTCCGCGGCGCCTGCCTGCGCCGGCCTACTGCCGGCGCGGGATCAGCGGGTCTCGCGGTGCAGGGTGTGCTTGCCGTCCCGGGGGCAGAACTTCTTCATCTCAATGCGGTCCGGGTCGTTGCGGCGGTTCTTGCGCGTGATGTAGTTGCGCTCCTTGCACTCCACACACGCCAAAGTGATCTTTGGACGGACGTCGGTCGCCTTGGCCACGGCGGGGTGCCTTCCTCGCTAGCGAAACAACTACGACGAGCCAGCGTAGACCTTGCCTACCTGGACACGCAAAGCGGGTGCCCGTGGCACCCGCAGATCCGGTCGCCGGAGTCATCCGGCACCGAAAGTAGCGGTGGCCGGACTTGAACCGGCGACACAACGATTATGAGCCGTTTGCTCTACCAACTGAGCTACACCGCTGTGGGCGGGTCCCAACGAGAACCCTTTGAGCCCCCTTACGGAATCGAACCGTAGACCTTCTCCTTACCATGGAGACGCTCTGCCGACTGAGCTAAGGGGGCGCACGCTATCTCCTCGAAAGGCGCGCAGGAGAAGAATACACGGCCCCCGGCGGGAGGAGAAATCAGATCCCCCGGTCCCCGGCCGGCGGACCGACCGGAGGACAAAACAGCAGGTCAGGGCACTGCCCGCAGGCGGCGTACGTCGCTGGTGAGCGACAGGTCCGACTCGGACTGGGCGCCGAACCACGCCTCCAGCCGCTCGTACGGCAGCGGCCGGCTGAAGAGGAACCCCTGCCCGATCTGGCAGCCGATGTCCTGAAGCAGCTCCAGGGTCAGCTCGCTCTCCACCCCTTCGGCCACGACGGTCAGCCCGAACTGCTGCGACAGCGTCACCACGGCGTTGACGATCGCCAGGTCCCCCGGGTCGGTCGCCATCCCCTGCACGAACGAACGGTCGACCTTGACCTCGTGGACCGGCAGCCGGCGCAGGTAGGACAGCGACGAGTAGCCGGTGCCGAAGTCGTCGACGGAGAGGCGTACCCCGATGTCGCGCAACCGGCGCAGGGTGGGCATCGGCCGGTCGGTGCCGTCCAGGACGCCGGCTTCCTTGATCTCGAAGGTCAGCAGCTCGGGCGCGACCTCGAACTCGGCCAGCAGCTCCTGGACCCGGGCCGGGAAGTACGGGTCGGTCAGCGTGCGCGCCGACAGGTTGACCGCCACCGCCAGCGGGTGATTCGGATCACTCCACTCCCGGGACCGGCGTAGCCCCTCGCGGAGCACCGACTCGGTCAACCGGCCGAGCTGCCCGGTGTGCTCGGCCACCGCCACGAAGTCCTCGGGCGAGACCGCGCCGTGCGCGGGGTGCTCCCAGCGGGCCAGGCACTCCACGCCCACCAGGCGCCGGTCGTCGTCCAGCGTCACCTTGGGCTGGAAGTAGACCTTCAACTCGTCGTTGTCGAGCGCGCGGCTCAGGTCGCCGGCGAGCCCGAGACGGCGTACGGACCGGGATTCCAGGCCGGCGTTGAACAGTTGGACGCTGCCGGGCATCGACTTGGCCGCGGTAGCGGCCAGGCCGGCCCGCTGCACGAGGGTCGCCGGATCGCTGCCATGGTCCGGATGGATCGCCACCCCGACCGCCGTGTCGACGTCGAGGGTGAGGGTGCCGAACACCATCTGGTCGTGGGTCTGCTCGCGCAGCTCGGTCGCCAGCGCGAGCGCCGCCTCGGCGCTCTCCGCCCGCAGGGTCACCACGAACTCGTCGCCACCGATCCGGCCGACGAGCGCGGCCGACGGCGACGACGACCGCAACCGGGCCGCCACCTCGACCAGCACCCGGTCACCGGCGGCGTGCCCGAGGGACTCGTTCACCTGACGTAGCGCGTCGACGTCGAACAGCAGGACCGCCACCACCTCGTCGGGAGCGCAGACCTGTACGGCCTCCTCCAGCGCGCCGAGGACCCGCCGACGGTTCGGCAGGGCGGTGAGCCCGTCGTGGTAGGCGTCGTACCGCAGCCGGTCGACCAGCCGGGAGTTCTCCAGCGCGACGGCGGCGTGCGCGGCGATCGTCTCGAAGATCGGCACGTCGCCGGGCAGGAAGTGGCTGGTCTCGCCGAGCCGGTTGACCACCTCCAGCGAGCCGATCACGGCCTGGCCGGACCGCAACGGTACGACGATGACGTCCTTGACGCCGTCTGCCTCCCGCAGGCCGGCCCGCAGTTCCTCGTCGCCGCCGAGCCGGCTGCCGACCGCCACCGTCTTCTTCGCCTTGATCGCCCGGGCCCGGGCAACCGCCGGCGTACGCGCCAGGTCGAGCAGGCCCGGATCGTCGACCCGGGCGGTCAGCAGCACCTCGGGGTGCCGCCCCTGCGCCGGCAGCCACAGCGTCGCGTATTCGGCCTGCATGAGGACGCGTACCCGGCCCAGCAGCGAGTCGGCGAGCGTTCCGTCCTGACCGCTCTCGCTCATCGCCCGGGTGAGGTCGTACATGTCGGCGAGGGTGCGGTGCTGGCGGAAGAACTGGGCGTACGAGCGGTAGACCAGCCCGAGCGCGCCGGTCAGCACGATGACCAGCACGATCGCCCACCAGGTGGTTTCCAAGGCGATGAGGACGACCAGCCCGAGCGACACGTTGATCGCCGCGGTGATCAGGGTCGGCGCGGCGGTGCGGGCGACCTCCAGCCCGGCCGGCGACCCCTGGACCACCGTGATGACCCCGATCACGGCCGCGAGCCCGACCAGGGTGTGGGTGCTCACGGCGGCGAACAGGATTCCCCAGGTGCCCGGTCCGACCCCCTCGATCGGCGGGAAGGCGTAGAGCACGAGGCCGGCCAGTGAGGTGCTGGCGGCCTCCTTGGCCACGTTGAACCAGAGCTTCGTCGGACTGACCCGGCGTCTGATCTGGGTGACGAAGGCCGCGATGGTGGCGATCACCACGACCGTCAGCGGCCGGAAGTAGAACAGGGCCAGGACGAAGGAGATCTCGGTCAGCGTGAGAACGAACGCCTGGCGGCGAATCACGAAATGGAGATTCGGGATCGCCACCGCCACCATGACGGCGAGCAGTAGGAGGGAAAGGAACAGTTCGGTGCCGGAATCCCGGGCGACTCGACCCGCCTCCTGGTCGTCGATCAGCCCGAGGGCTGTCGACATCACCACAGCGAGAAGCGCCAGCGGCCCCGTGATCAACCAGGCGTGGTCAGGGGAACGCCGGGGTGACGGCTGGGGCCTTGGCATCCGGCTCCTTCGCCACTCGCGCCGGAGTGTCCGCGCGGACGCGGATTACGGTGCGATGGTGAGACTCTGAGGCGTAGCGGGGCTGTCGACGACGACCGTGTCGGTGACCTTCGCCCAGTCGTAGCCGGCCCAGTCGTAGCCGGCCTGGGGCCTGTTGATGAGTTGGGCACCGACGATGCCACCGACGAGCGCGACGAGCGCCAAGCCCGAGCCGATCCGGCGGCCCGACCATTTTGCACGCATCTGCTGCTCCTATCGAAAAGGCCAAGGAAGGTGAAGGTTCCATGATGGTGCCACAGCCTGGTGAACCGGCAAAGCCGTTGCGCGGTGTCAACCGAACAGTGCGCCGAACTTTAACCGTTCGGCAGCACGGATGACCCGCCCGGACGCAACGTACGAGGTCCGCCGCCCGTCAGCGATCATTCGTGGTTCGTCCAATAAGACCTCTCAGTCAAACCTCTGCCGGTCTGACAAACGACATCTTTCGGATTTTAGTCCCTGTCGAACCTTCGTGCCGGTTTTCGCCGATCGCCGAAGCGGGCGACCAACGAGCCGGGGCAATCCAGGGCTCGCGGACGCAGCCCTCGGAGAATTTCGATACTCACCTATGTAACATGGCGCAGCTCTTCCGCCCAGGGTCTCCGGCCCCTAGCCGAGCCACCCGCTCGGCGACTACGGACCGACCGACTCCCCGACTCCCCGGCGGCGGACGACACGGGCGAGCCGACTGGCACGGTGACACCGGAGCGGGCGACCCCGGTGGCCGCCTTCGTCGCCCGACGAACCGGCGACCATCCCCAACGGAAACAGCCCCGGTCCAGCTCTGCTGGACCGGGGCCGTGTCACCTGCTCCTGTGGCGGGTAGAGGATTCGAACCTCTGTAGCTTTCGCGACGGATTTACAGTCCGCTCCCATTGGCCGCTCGGGCAACCCGCCTGGGCGTGCCGCCGTGTTTCATGCGGCAGCGGAAGCAAGGATAGCGGTACCACCCGACCCCAACGCAACCGGGTACGGTCGGCATGTCGCAGCACCGACGAACAGCCCAAAACACCTTCATATCGCCAGACGCAGGAGCATGATCATGGCAGCGAACCCGTCGTTCGACATCGTCAGCAAGGTCGACCGGCAGGAGATCGACAACGCCCTCCGACAGGCCGAGAAAGAGCTCTCCACACGCTTCGACTTCCGGGGCACCGGCGCGGAGATCAACTGGGCCGGTGAGGAGGCGATCAGTCTCCAGGCCGAGACGGAGGAGCGGGTCAAGGCCGCCCTCGACGTCTTCAAGGACAAGCTGGTGAAGCGCAACATCTCGCTCAAGGCGCTGGACGCCGGCGACCCGCGGGCATCCGGTAAGACCTACCGGATCGACGCGAAGGTCATCCAGGGCATCGACTCCGACAAGGCGAAGGCGATCAGCAAGAAGATCCGCGAGGAGGGCCCGAAGGGCGTGCAGGCGCAGATCCAGGGCGACCAACTCCGGGTCACCGGCAAGAAGAAGGACGACCTCCAGGCCGTCATCAACCTGCTCAAGGCCGAGGACTTCGGCGTCGCGCTCCAGTTCACCAACTACCGGTAGCGCCGTACGACCGCCGCCGCCCGCCTGGCCGGAGGGCCGGCCGGGCGGCGGTTCGCATGACCGGGATCAGACCGGGTCGGTCGCCAGCGTCTGCTCCAGCCGGGCGACCGCGAGCGCGTCGGCACGGGCGATCGAGCCGGCCGGCAGGGCCGCGACGAGGGCGGCGAACGCGACCGCCGTACCGGCGAAGACGAACGCCCACGGCACTCCCCCGCGCTGGTCGACGATCAGGCCGGCCACGGAGCCGCCGACCGCGCTCGCCGCGACCGCGGTCGTGACGACCCAGGTGTACGCCTCGTTGAGCATGCTCCCGGGCGAGATCCGGCCGACCATCGTGTTCTCCAGGGTGAGCGCCGGTGCGATCACCGCGCCACCGATGACGAGCGCGATCCCCAGTGCGATCGGGTCGGGCATGACGGCGAACACCAGGAAGCTGGCGGCGACCGCGGCGAGCAGCCAGGCGAACTGGCGGGCCATCCGTCGCGCCGGTCGCCGGGTGCCGAACCAGATGCCGCCGGCGGCACTGCCGACGCCCCAGACGGCCAGCAGCACGCCGGCGAGGCTCTCCGCGTCACCGGCACTGTGCGAGGTGGCGTACGCCGGCACGGTGACCCCGGCGGCGCCGAACGCGATGCCCAGCCCGCCGACGCAGAGCAGCAGGGCCGGGAAGCCGGTGAGCCGCAGCGGGCCGAGCCCACGGGCGTGGCCGTCGGCCGGGTGCGGCCGCCAGCCGCGCATAGCCCGGCCGAGCGCGACGGTGATGGTGCCGACCAGCGTCACCACGGCCGCCCCGACCAGCGCGGTGGCGGCGTCGGCGAACAGCACGAAGGCGGCCACCAGGAGCGGGCCGAGCACGAAGACCACCTCGAAGAGGGAGGTTTCGGCGGCCAGCGCCGTGTTGCGCAGGTGGTAGCGGCCGGAGGCGGGCTCGGTGTGGTCGTTCCAGGCACCGCGGATGGCGGCGCTCAGCGGCGGGTACGTCGCACCGGCCAGCGCCGCGGCGATATAGATGGCGGTCAGCGCGTCGGCGCCGAAGCCGCTGGCGATCAGCAGGCCGACCAGGGCCAGCGGGTGGGCGACGGCGGTGACCAGCAGCACCGGGGTCGGGCCGACCCGGTCGGCGATCCGCCCGGCGATCGGGCTCAACGCGGCCCCGGCGAGGGCGTAGATCCCGCCGGCGACCGCGGCGAGCGCGTAGCTGCCGGTGACTCTCTCGACGACCAGGAGGAGGGCGAGCGGGGTGATGCCGATCCCGAGCCGGGCCAGCACCCCCGCGGTCAGCAGCAGGGGCGCACCCGGAATCCGCCACACTTCCACGTACTGACGCAACGCGGCCACAGCCGTCTACCCCCTCCGTGACGTAACGAGCGAAAGCCCCCGCGACCCTAACGTGAGGGCCGCGGGGGCGGGAGGAGATTACCGGTGATCGCCGTCTCAGCGTTGGTAACGCACCGGGCCGGCGGACTGGGCCGCCATCCGCTCCAGCCGGCTCACCCGCTCGCTCATCGGCGGGTGGGTCGAGAACAGCCCGGCCAGGCCGCCACCACGCAGCGGGTTGTCGATCATCAGGTGGGCGGTGCTGGCGAGCTGGCCCTGCGCCGGCAGCGGAATCTGCTGCGTACCAGCGTGGATCTTGCGTAGTGCGCTGGCCAGCGCGAGCGGGTCGCCGGTCAGGCGGGCGCCGGACGCGTCGGCCTGGTATTCGCGGTTCCGGCTGATCGCGAGCTGGATCACCGTCGCGGCCAGCGGGCCCAGGATCAGCATCATCAGCAGGACCGCCGGGTTCGGCGAGTCCTCGTCGTTGCCGCCGAGCGGCAGGAACAACGCCAGGTTGGCCAGCGTGGTGATGATGCCGGCCAGACCGGCGGCGACGCTGGAGATCAGGATGTCCCGGTTGTAGACGTGGGACAGTTCGTGGCCGATGACTCCGCGCAGCTCCCGGTAGTCGAGGATCTGTGTGATGCCGTGGGTGACGGCGACGGCGGCGTTGCGCGGGTTACGGCCGGTGGCGAAAGCGTTGGGCTGGGCGGTCGGGCTCATGTAGAGGCGCGGCATCGGCTGGCCGGCCTCGGTCGAAAGCTCCCGGACCATCTGGTAGAGGGCCGGGAACTCCGCCTCGCTGACCGGGCGGGCACGCATCGCACGCAACGCCAGCTTGTCCGACCAGAAGTAGGTGCCGGCGTTCATGGCGAGCGAGACGACCACGGCGATGACCAGACCGGAACTCCCGCCGAACCAGTAGCCGACGCCCAGGATCATCGCGGTGAGCAGGCCCAGAAGAGCGGCTGTCTTGAGTCCGTTGCGGTGGTTGTGCACGATCACTCCTTCGGTGCACGGGTCTCGTGGACCCGCTGACCGGTACAACACCGAACTACCCAGCAACCATCCTGGTTATCACTGTGAGTTACCTGAAAGTAGGTTGGTCAGAGCTGGACGGCGTCCAGGACCGTCTGCGGGGCGAACCCGACGACCACGGCGACCGCGGTCGCGCCCGCCAGCGCGAGCCCGACCGTCCAGGGCACCCGCCGGGCGGTTCCGGCCGCCTCACCGGCGGCGTAGAGGGTGCCGCAGACGCGCAGGTAGTAGGCGAGCCCGACCACCGCGTTGAGTGCCACCACGACGGCCAGCCAGCCGGCGCCGCCGTCGAGCAGCGAGCGGACCACGACCACCTTGGCGAACAGACCGGCCAGGCCGGGCGGCAGCCCGGCGAGCCCGACCAGGGCCAACACGAACGCGGCGGCAACCACCGGGTGCCGCCGCCCGGCCCCCCGGTAGGCGGCGATCTCGCCGCCGTCGGCGTCCGGCGGACGCAGCGCCACCACCGACGCGAAGGCGGCGAGTTCGAGGACGACGAAGAAGACCGCGTACGCGACGGTCGCGGCGACAGCCACCGACAGCGCGTCAGCGTCGCGCCCGGCGATGGCAGCGGCCGCCCCGAGCGGAGCCAGGATGTAGCCGGCCTGGGCCACCGACGACCACGCCAGCAGCCGCACCATCCGGGTCTGCCGCAACGCGACGAGGTTACCGACAGTCATCGTCAGTACAGCGAGCACGGCCAGCGCCGGGCCGCTGACGGCCAGCCAGGGCCCGAGGCCGTCGACGACGACCGCGATCACGGCGACGACCCCGCCGAGCTTCGACGCGGTGGACAGGTAGGCGGCGACCGGCAGCGGTGCCCCGTCGTAGGTGGCCGGTGCCCAGGCGTGCAGTGGCACGGCCGCCACCTTGAACGCCAGGCCGGCAAGCAGCAGGACGACCGCCACCCGGCCCAGCCGGCCCTCGGCGCCCGAATCGAGCGCCGGGGCGGCGGCGAGCGTGGCCAGGTGCAGCGTGCCGCGTACGGCGTAGAGCAGCGCCGCCCCCAGCAGGGTGACCGCCGTCGCCACGACACTGACCAGGAAGAAGGTCATGGCCGCCTCGGCGCTGGCGACGGTCCGGCGGCGCAGGCCGACCAGGATGTAGAGCGGGATGGTGAGGGTCTCCAGCGCCACGATCAGCGTGATCAGATCGCCGGCCGCGCCGAGGACGACACCGCCGGTCATCGAGCAGGCCAGCAGGAAGCAGTACTCCCCCGCCGGCACCGCCCCGGCCCGCAGCAGCGGCCCGGACAGCAGGAGCACGCCCAGCGTGAGCACCGCGAAGACGGTGGCGACGAGCGCCCCCCGGCTGGTGGCGAGCCAGGAGCAGCCGTCGATGGTGCAGAACGTCTCCCGGTCGGCACCCCGACCGACCAGCACCGCACCGACCGCCGTACCGGCGGCACCGATCATGGCGACCGCGAGCGTCGGGCCGCGCCGGCCGACGAGCAGGTCGGCCAGCAGCACGAGTACGGCGGTGCCGGCCGCGAGGTATGCGGGCAGCAGCGCGACGTGGTCGATGGTCTGGGTCATGTCGCCCCTTCGATCGCGACTGCGGGGCTCCGCTGCGCTGCACTCCTCGCGCTCACGAACCCCACCTTCCGTTCGCGACTGCGGGGCTCCGCTGCGCTGCACTCCTCGCGCTCACCGACCGAGCACCCCCGTCAACGCCTCCACCGGGGCGCCGGCAAAGCCGATCACCAGGGCGGGTACCAGGCCGACGGCCAGCGCCAGGACGATCAGCGGGGACCAGGCGACCAGCTCACCCGCCCCGAACCGGCTGGCCGGAGCGGCGGCGACGACCGGACTGGCCGGGCCGTGGGTGAGCCGGCGCAGCAGCCGCAGGAAGTAGGCGGCGGTCAGCGCGCCGCCGACCGCCGCGACCACCGCCAGCGTCGTCCACAGCGGGCCGCCCCGTTGCAGCGCCGCGACCACCGCGAACGCCTCGCCCCAGAAACCGGCCAGCCCGGGAAGGCCGAGCGACGCGACGGCGGCGAACGCAAACAGGCCGGACAACGCCGGCATCCGCTCCCGCAGACCACCCAACTCGGTCAGGCTGCCGGTGTGCAGCCGGTCCTTGATCGCGCCGGCCAGGAAGAAGAGCAGCCCGGTGATGACGCCGTGCGCGACGTTGCCGATCAGCGCCGCCTCGATACCGGTCGCGGTCAGGGTCGCCACGCCCAGCAGCACGAAGCCCATGTGGCCGACGCTGGAATAGGCGATGAGCCGCTTCAGGTCGGTCTGCCGCAGACACACCAGCGAACCGACGACGACCGCGGCCACGGCGAGGACGCCGAGCACCGGTGCCGCCCACCGGGCGCCCTCCGGCGCGACCCCGACCGCGACCCGGATGATGCCGTACGTGCCCATCTTGAGCAGGACCCCGGCGAGGATCACGCTGCCGACGGTCGGTGCCTGGGTGTGCGCGTCGGGCAGCCACGTGTGCAGCGGCCACAGCGGACTCTTCACCGCGAACGCGACCGCGAGCAGCACGAACGCGGCGAGCTGGGTGGTCCGCGACAGGTTGCCCCCGCCGGTGAGCGCCACGATGTCGGCGGTGCCGGCGGCGGAGACGACGGTGACCACCCCGACCAGCAGCAGCACCGAGCCGAAGAGCGTGTAGAGGACGAACTTGCGGGCCGCCCGGCGCCGGTCCTCGCCGCCCCAGCCGGCGATGACCACGAACATCGGCAGCAGTACGACCTCGAAGAAGACGAAGAAGAGGACCAGGTCGAGGGCGAGGAAGGTGCCGACGATCCCGACCTCGATCACCAGCAGCAGCGCGACCAGGTATCCGCCGGGTCCGCCGGCCGGGACGTGCCGGATCGAGTACACGCAGCAGAGCAGCGTCAGCAGCGTGGTGAGGACGACCAGCGGGTAGGAGATCCCGTCCACCCCGAGATGGAACCGCAGGTCGAGCCCGGGTACCCAGGTGAGGTCCAGTTCGTGCCAGGGCAGGATGCCCGGGCCGGCCGTCGCCGCCTGGTACCGGAACCATCCCCGGTCGCCGGTCCCGTAGAGCGACAGGCTGACCAGGAAGGCGATCGCGGCCACGACGGTGGCGACGATCCGGGCCGCCCGGTCGGCGCGCCGGGTGAGCCCGGCGACGGCTACGGCACCTACGGCGGGTATGGCGAGGACCGCAACCAGCATCACCTGACCGGTCGTCATCACAGCACTCCCAGGGTCGCGGCGGCCACGGCGACGAGCAGCGCGCCGACCAGGACCGCGGAGGCGGCCCGGGGCAACCCGGCCCGGTGCAGCACCGCCAGGCCCCGGCCGAGTGCCACGGTCGCCCGCCCGGTGCCCGTGACGGTGCCGTCGACCGCGGTCTCGTCCGTACGGCGGGCGGCCCGGGCCAGTGCGACGACCGGCCGTACGACCACGGCCCGCTGGAGCGCGTCCAGCCCGAACGCGGCGGCGAACACCCGCCGGGCCGGGCCGAGCGCGGTCGCGGGATCGGCGGTTGTGTCCCGCCGCCACAGCAGCCACGCGCCGACCCCGCCGACCAGCAGCGCGGCCAGCGGCAGCGCCACCTCGGGGCCGAGGTGCATGAGGTTGGTGTGGGCCGGCAGCAGGTCGGACGGGTGTTCGGCGGTCGCCGGTGGCAGCAGCCGGCCGGCGAGCCAGTCGGTGTATCCGGCCAGCCCCAGCAGCGCGCTCGGCACCACCAGCAGCAGGACCGGACCGGCCATCGCGGCCGGCGGTTCGTGGGCGGTCCGGGCCCCCGCCGAGCGGGGTGCGCCGAAGAACGTACGCAGCCACAGCCGGGTGGCGTACCAGACGGTGATCGCCACGGTCACCAGCCCCACGGCGTAGACCAGTGGCGGCAGCCAGCCCGCCCCGGCGGACGAGGCGGCGTGCAGGACCGCCTCCTTGCTCCAGAACCCGGCCAGCGGGGGCAGCCCGACCAGGGCGGCCAGCCCGACCGTCATCGACCAGAAGGTCGCCGGCATACGGCGCCGCAGCCCGCCCATCTCGCCCATCGAGTTGCTGCCGACGGCGTGGATCACCGAGCCGGCGGCGAGGAACAGCAGTGCCTTGAAGGCGGCGTGGGTGAGCAGGTGGAACAGGGCCGCGCCGGTCGCGCCGACCGCGAGCGCGCCGGCCATGTAGCCGATCTGCGACACCGTCGACCAGGCGAGGACCCGTTTGATGTCGTCCTGCGCGGTCGCGGCGAGGCCGCCGAGCACGATGGTGACCACGGCGAGCACGCCGAGCACCAGCAGCGCCGGATCACCGGCGGCGAAGACCGGGTCGAGGCGGGTCACCACGTAGATCCCGGCGGCCACCATCGTCGCCGCGTGGATCAGCGCCGAGATCGGCGTCGGGCCGGCCATCGCGTCCGGCAGCCAGGTGTGCAGCGGGAAGAGGGCGCTCTTGCCGGCCACGCCGGCGAGCAGCAGCAGCGCGGCGGCGGTCAGCGTGCCGCCGCCGACCTCGCCCGAGCCGACCGCGGCCAGCACGTCGGAGATCCGGAAACTGCCGGCGGCGATGCCCAGCAACGCGATGCCGAGCAGGAACCCGACGTCGCCGACCCGGGTCACCAGGAACGCCTTGACCGCGGCGGCGGGCGCCGCCGGCAGCCGGCGGTCGTGGCCGATCAGCAGGTAGGAGCAGATGCCCATCACCTCCCAGCCGACCAGCAGCAGGATGAGGTCACCGGCGACGACCACGATCAGCATCGCGGCCGTGAAGAGGCTGACCTGGGCCGCGTACGGGGCGTAGCGGCTGTCGTCGCGCAGGTAGCCGACCGAATAGATCTGCACCGCCAGCGCGACCACGGTCACCGCCAACGCGACCAGGGCCGCGGCGCCGTCGAGGCGGATGCCCAGGGTGACGGTGAGCCCGCCGAACTCGACCCAGCGGGTGCTCGCCTCGACCGGGCCGTCGACGGTCACGGCGAGGCCGACCGCCACCAGCAGCGCCAGCGCCGACCCGCCGATGCCGAGCGCGGCGGCGGCCGTACGCGCCCCGCGGGGCAGCAGCAGGCCGACGGCGGCCGCCAGCAGCGGGGCCAGCGGCAGCAGTGGGCCGAGCGTCTCCGGCGCCATCAGGACACCGCCGCCCGGCCCGGGTCGGCGAGCGCCGTCGAGCCCTTGTCGGCGGCCGGGGTGAGGCCCGGTGCGGTGTCGAGGCGTACGTCGTCGACCGAGACGGTGGCCCGCAGCCGGTAGAGCTGCAACACGATCGCCAGGCCGACACCGATCTCGGCGGCGGCGATCACGATGATGAACAGCGCGAAGGTCTGGCCGGTGTGCGGCAGCGCGGCCCGCACGGTGGTGTCGGCGGTGATCAGGAGCAGGTTGACCGCGTTGAGCATCAACTCGACCGCCATCAGCACCAGGATCGCGTTGCGGCGGCGCAGTACGCCGTAGACACCGATGCCGAAGAGCAGGGCGGCCACGACGTACGGGATGACAGGTCTCACCGGCGCTCCTCCCCGCCCCGGGCGCCGATGTCGTGCCGGGAGATGACGATGGCACCGACCAGTGCGGACAGCAGGAGCACCGACAGCAGCTCGAACGGCAGCACCCACGAGCCGAAGATCCCGGCGCCCAGCCGCTCGGCGGTGCCCGGCTCCGGCAGTTCCACCACCGACCAGCGGAAGGCGTCGACGAGCAGGGCCGACAGGCCGAGGCCGGTCCCGGCGCCGATCAGCACGGCCGGCCAGCCGGGGCGGTCGAGGTCGTCGGAGGCGCCGATCGGGGCCCGGGTCAGCATCACGGCGAACAGCAGCAGCACCACGACCGCGCCAACGTAGATCAGCACCTGTACCCAGGCGACGAGTTCGGCGGTCAGCACGAGGTAGAGGCCGGCGACCGCGCCGAGGCACACCACGAGGTAGAGACCGGCGCGGACCAGGTGCCGGGTGGTCACCACCAGCAGCCCGGCGCCCACCGCCACCAGCCCGAGCGCGATCAGCAACACATCCGCCCCGGTCATGTGCAGGGCCCGGTCATGACGGATCGGCGGTGCCGGTGGGCCGCTGTGGACGTACCCGGGGGGTGGCCGGACCGCCCGCGGCCCGGCCGGGCGCGGGGCCACCGGCGGCCTTGCGGGCCGCGGTGGCCTCCTCTTTGGAGGGTTCGCCGTTCGGGTCGTGGGCCGGCGGCGGGGGGACGGTGGCCATCCACTCGCCGAGGTGGTCCTTGTCGTGCAGGAGATCCCGGATGTCGTATTCGGCGTATTCGAACTCCGGCGACCAGTAGAGGGCGTCGAAGGGGCAGACCTCGACGCAGATCCCGCAGTACATGCACAGCGAGAAGTCGATGTCGAACCGGTCGAGGACGTTGCGCTGCCGGGCCCGGGCCGCCCCCGGCACCACGACCTCCTCCTTGTGCGAGTCGATGTAGATGCACCAGTCCGGACACTCCCGGGCGCAGAGCATGCAGACCGTGCAGTTCTCCTCGAGCAGGGCGATCACACCCCGGCTGCGGGGCGGTAGGTCCGGCTCGACGTCTGGATACTGCTGGGTGCCGGCCCGGCGGGTCATCGTCTTGAGCGTGACCGCGAGCCCCTTGGCCAGTCCCTCACCGGGCACGCTCACGGCGTCACCCCGCTCATGCCGCCACCTCGCTGTGCATGGCCCACATCCTCCCCCTTCGTCCCGCCGTACGCGAGCACCCCGGGCCGCCTCAGAGGGCGACCCGGACCGCGGCGGTCAGCACCAGTTGGCCCAGCGCGACCGGCACCAGCACCAGCCAGCACAGCCGTTGCAACTGGTCTTCGCGCAGGCGGGGATAACTGACCCGCACCCAGATGATCACGAATGACACCGCGAAGACCTTGACCAGGGTCCACAGCCAACCGAGCTGGTCGTCGAACGGGCCCTGCCATCCGCCGAGGAACAGCACGGTGGTCAGCGCGGCGATGACCACGATGCCGACGTATTCGGCGAGCAGGAAGAACGCGAACCGCAGCCCGGTGTATTCGGTCAGGTAGCCGAAGACCAGCTCGGAATCGGCGATCGGCATGTCGAACGGCGGCCGGCGGATCTCCGCCAGCCCGGCCACGAAGAAGACGAACAGCGCCGGTGCCTGCCACAGCAGCCACCACGGCCGCCACGCCTCGACGATGCCGGGCAGCGACAGCGTGCCGGCCGCCATCGCCACGCTGGCCGCGGCCAGCACCAGCGGGAGCTCGTAGCCGAGCAGTTGCGCGGCGCCGCGCAGCCCGCCGAGCAGGCTGTATTTGTTGGCCGACGCCCACGCCGACATCAGCACCGCGACCACCCCGATGCCGACGACGGCCAGCACGAAGAAGAGTCCGATGTCGAGCGGCTGGGCGACCAGGTCGTCGGGGCCGAGCGGGATGACCAGCAGCACCAGCAGGTAGGGCACCAGTGCCACGACCGGTGCGAGCCGGAACACCGGCCCGTCGGCCGCGCGCGGCGTGACGTCCTCCTTCTGCACGAACTTGACCCCGTCGGCGACGAGCTGCGCCCAGCCGTGGAAGCCGCCGGCGTACATCGGGCCGAGCCGGCCCTGCATGTGCGCCATCACCTTGTGCTCGACCTGGCCGACGATCAGCGGCAGGGCGAGGAAGGCGACGACCACACCGACGATCCGGATGGCCAGCTCCACCCACAGCGGCATCAGGAGTCCCCGTCCGGGTCGGTCGCCGAGGGCTGCCGCCGGTTGGGCCCCCACTCGGCCGGATCGGGCACGCCGGGCGGCCGCACCGGTGCCCGCCGGCCCCCGCCGGCCTCGGACTCGCCGGGCTCCTTCGCCCCCGGCCACGCCTTGGCGACCCGCGCGGCGAGCACGAACTCCTTGCGGAGCGGATGCCCCTCGAACTCCGGGGGCAGCAGCAGGGGCGCGAGATCGGGATGGCCGGTGAAGCCGATGCCGAACATCTCGTGCGTCTCCCGCTCGTGCCACGCCGCGCCCGGGAAGAGATCCACGACGGACCGCGCGGCGGCCGCGTCGCGGGGCAGCCGGGTCCGCAGCAGTACGCCGTGCCTGTGGTCGGTCGACCACAGGTGCACGACCAGGGTGAAGCCGTCGGGCAGCTCGTCGACGGCCGACAGCCAGTCGAAGAAGTCGAGGGCCAGTTCGGTGTCGTCGCGGGCCGACCGGACGGCCGCGTGCCAGTCTTCCGGCGGCACGTCGACGGTGGCCCGGGCGTGGGGTCCGCCACCGGACACGCTGACCGCGACGTCGCCGATGCCGGCGGCCCCGCACACCGCGGCCAGCCGCGCACCGACCTCTTCGGGCGTCATGCCCGCGATCCTATGGTGGTCGGGCGCCGCCGCGAAGCCCTGAGCTGCCGGGCCGGTGGCGTTTCCGGTGTGCCGCGGCCCGGGCCGGGCGACAATGGCGTCCGTGTACGCAGTCACCGTGATACCCGGCACAGCGGACTCGCTCCGGCTGGTCGACAACTACCCGGAGCCATCCCCGCAGGAGGGCCCGGTCCTGGTCGAGACGCTGTCGGTCGGGGTCTGCGGCACCGACCGGGAGATCATCGACGGTGCGTTCGGCGAGGCCCCGCCGGGCAGCGACACCCTCGTCCTCGGCCACGAGTCGCTGGGCCGGGTGATCGAGGACCCGACCGGGCAACTGCGCCCCGGTGACCCGATCGCCGGGATCGTGCGCCATCCCGACCCGGTGCCGTGCCCGAACTGTGCCGCCCGGGAGTGGGACATGTGCCGCAACGGGCTCTACACCGAACACGGGATCAAGGCCCGGCAGGGGTTCGCCCGGCAGCGGTGGCGGACCCAGCCCGAGTTCGCCGTACCGCTCGCGCCGGGCCTCGCCGAGGTCGGGGTGCTGCTCGAACCGGCGAGCGTGGTGGCCAAGGGATGGGAGCACGTCGACCGGATCGGTGCCCGGTCGGTGTGGCGGCCACGCCGGGTGCTGGTCACCGGCGCCGGCCCCATCGGTCTGCTCGCCGCGCTGCTCGGCCAGCAACGCGGGCTGGAGGTGCACGTACTCGACCGGGCCGAGGTGGGGCACAAGCCGGAGCTGGTCGACCGGCTCGGCGCGACGTACCACGCCGGACCGGTCATGGCGCTGGACTTCGAACCGGACATCGTGCTCGAGTGCACCGGCGCGCCGACCGTCGTCATCGACGTGATGGACAAGGTGGGCCGCAACGGCATCGTGTGCCTCACCGGCGTGTCCACCGGCGGGCGGACCATCGAGATCGACGCGGGTGCGCTGAACCACTCGCTGGTCCTGGAGAACAACGTCGTCTTCGGCTCGGTGAACGCCAACCGCCGGCACTGGTTGCAGGCCGCGGAGGCGCTGGCCCGGGCCGACGTCGGCTGGCTCGCCGGGCTGATCACCCGCCGCGAGGACCTCGACCACTACGCCGAGGCGTACGAGGGGCAACCGGACGACATCAAGGTCGTGCTGGAGTTTCCCGCCGCCCGTTGACCCACCGCGACCCGTGCCGGCCCGGGCGGCCGGCACGGGTCGCGCGCGTTCAGAGTCCCGGGAACCGGCCGTTGCGGAAGAGGTCGACGAAGATCTGGTGGTCCTCGCGGGCCCTCAGGCCGTACGAGTGGGCGAACTCGACCAGGTGCGGGACGAACGCGACCTCGTCCTTGTCGACCGCGGCGACGATCGCCTCCTCGGTCGAGTAGTCGACCAGGTCGTGGCTGGACTCGTCGTCGGCCACCGAGTGCATCCGGGCGACCGCCCGGCCGAGGTCGGCGACCACCGCGGCCAGGTCTTCCGGTTCGTTGACGTCGGCCCAGTCGAGGTCGGCCGCGTACGGCGACACCTCGGCGACGAGCTGCCCGACGCCGCCCAGCTCGGTGAACCCGACCCACGGGTCGGCGTGCGCCTGCAGCGCCCGCTGCGACTCGGCCGTCCGGTGGCCCTGGTGGCGGAAGTAGCCACGGACCCGTTCGTCGTCGATGTGGCGGGCCACGGCCGGCACCTGGGCCTGCTTCATGTAGATGATGACGTCGTTCTCCAGCGCCTGCGTGCTGCCCTCCAGCAGCAGGTTGTAGGACGGCAGGCCGGCCGAGCCGATGCCCACCCCCTTGCGCAGCACGATGTCCTTGATGTGGGTGGCGACCGGGCGCAGCGTGGCGCCGGCCGCCGGCAGCGTGCCGAGGTAGCGGTGGTACGCGTCGGCGACCTGCTCCCAGGTCTCGTCGTCGATCTCGAAGACGCCGTCGCCGATGGAGAACCGCCGCTCGAAGTTGTCGATCGTGGTCTGCTCGCGCAGCAGGTCGACGCGGGTGTTCAGCCGGGCCTGCTGGAGCACCGTACGCAGCACCCCGTCGGCGTTCGCCAGCGTGATCGAGCCGATCGCGTCGTCGCCGCCGGTGGCGATCGCCCGCAGTTCGGTCAGGTAGGAGGTGGCGAACCGGGTCACCAGATCGGTGATCACGTCGTCGGACAGCGCCTTGGCGTAGCCGATCAGCGCCACGCTCGCCACGAACCGCTTCAGGTCCCAGGAGAACGGACCGACGTACGCCTCGTCGAAGTCGTTGACGTTGAAGACCAGCTCACCGGAGCTGTTCATGTAGGTGCCGAAGTTCTCGGCGTGCAGGTCGCCGTGGATCCACACCCGGCTGGTCCGCCCGTCGAGGAAGCGGTCGTCGGCGAAGTCGCCGGTCAGGTCGGCGTAGAAGACGGACGCGCTGCCCCGGTAGAACGCGAACGGCGAGGCGGCCATCTTGCGGAACTTGCGCCGGAACGCGGCCGGGTCGAGAGCGATCAGCTCCCCGAACTCGGCGATCAGCACCTCGACGAGGCGTTCGGCGCGTTGCTCAGTCGTCATGCCCGGCAGGCTAGCCGCCGGGAGCCAGCCTAGGTGGCCGGCGGACGTACGGGGGCCGCGGTGAGCGCGGCGGTGTCGGCGGGCGACGCGAGCGGGTCGGGCCGGGACACGCCGCCGGGCCCGGACTGCTCGGCGGCGATCTTCTCCTGCAGACGCAGGATGCCGTGCAGCAGCGCCTCCGGCCGGGGCGGGCAGCCCGGCACGTAGACGTCGACCGGGATGATCTGGTCGACCCCCTTGGTCACCGAGTACGAGTCCCAGTACGGCCCACCGCAGTTGGAGCAGGCGCCGAACGAGATGACGTACTTCGGCTCCGGCATCTGGTCGTAGAGACGCTTGATCGCCGGGGCCATCTTGTCGGTGACGGTGCCCGAGACCACCATCAGATCGGCCTGGCGCGGCCCGTGCGCGAACGGGATCACCCCGAGCCGCATGAAGTCGTGCCGGGACATGCTGGCCGCGATGAACTCGATCGCGCAGCAGGCGAGCCCGAAGTTGAAGACCCAGAGCGAGTATCGGCGGCCCCAGTTCAGCACGAACCGGATCGGCTCACCCAGCACCGCGGGCAGTTGCACGTCGCCCCCTCTCGGCTACGCCGGCTCCTCGGTCGGCCACCCGACAGTGAACCACAGTCCACCGGCACCGGACGTGCGCAACCTTCGCCTCCGACGGGACGTGTTACCAGCAATCTGGGACACGCGCCCAAAGGGCCACGGGGGAGGACAAAGTGACGGTGACGATAGATCCGCGCCTCGACGAGCCGCCAGGCGAACCGGACCGAGCCGAACCAGCGGCAGCCGAGACCGACGCGATCGGGTTCGACGAGTTCTACCACGCCCACTACCGAGCACTGACCGTGCAGATGTACGCCTACACCAACGACCTCGGCCAAGCCCAGGAACTCGTACAGGAGGCGTTCTGCCGGGCATTCGCCCGCTGGGACAAGGTCATCCGGTACGACGACCCACTCGCCTGGGTACGCCGGGTCGCCTGGAACCTCGCCACCAGCCGGTGGCGCCGACTACGCACCGCACAGGCGTTCCTGCGCCGGCAACGCACCGAAGACCACGTACCCGAGCCCAGCCCGGACCGGGTCGTACTTGCCGCCGCCCTCGCCCAACTACCACCAAAACACCGCCGGGCCATCCTTCTCCACTACCTCGCCGACCTCACCATCGCCGAGATAGCCCACCAGGAAGGAGTCGCCGACGGAACGGTCAAATCCTGGCTGCACCGCGGCCGCACCGCCCTCGCCACCCAGCTCGCCGAGCGTAAGGAGGAGAACCATGGCTGACCACGACAACCTTGACCTCGACCACCAGTTCGCCGCCTTCCGCAATGAGATCTTCCACCAGGTCCTGCCGGCCGGGCCGACCGCTGTACGCAGCGCCGTACGCCGGCACCGGCGACGCGTCGCCGTCACCACCGGCGCAGCCCTGGCCCTGGTCCTCGTCGCCGGCCCGATCGCCGGCTACGCGGCGCTCAACCCGGAGTCGGCCCCCCGCCCCGAGCCTGGGGTCAGCGTCAGCCCGACCGAGCCCTCGACGCCCCTGCCCCTGACGCCGACCCCGACCCCGACACCGTCCGATTCGGCCAGTCCGAGCAGTGCGCCGAACGGCCGGATCAGCCGTGCCGAGCTACTCAAGTCCAAGATCGACCTGCCGCCCTGGCAGCGGGATTTCGGCTGCAAGACCTCCCAGGCGCGGCTTGTGGACCACTATCAGACCCGGCCGGCGAACCTGCTCCGCGAGGTCGCCTACGGCGACATCGACCAGGACGGGGCGACGGAGACGCTGGCGATCGTGCAGTGCATGGTCAACCAGGGCGGGCCGGTCCAGGTGATCGCCCTCGACCGGGACGCCCGCGGCCGGATCACCACGGTGGGCCGGGTGGTCCGCACCGGGACAGGAGGCATCGACGACGTGCTCAAGCTCGATCCACGGGCCGACGGCTCGATCCGGATCGAGGTCAGCGACTACAAGCTCTGCTGCGGCCAGCGTGCGGAGTGGCTCCAGCGGCAGTGGCGAACCTACGCGCTCGTCGGTGCCGAGTTCGTCCAGACCGGCGGCCCGGCCTCGTTCGGTCCACACCCGTCCTCCACCGACCTGCGTCTGATGAGCGTCAGCGACGTGACGTTCGAGGAACGCCCCGACGACCCGGTGAGGAGGTACGGGTCGATCACCGTGACGATCCGCAACGCGGGACCGACCGCCGCGAACGTGCGGCTGGATCTCCAATGGGGCACCGCGCCCTCCGGGCCGGTGATCGTGATGGCCAACGGCGACGGCTGGTCGGCCTGCACCGAACGCTACGCACATCCCGGCCTCTCCCCGAAGGAGTCGCCGAGCTGCGGGTTCCGGCTCGGCGTCGGTCAACAGCGGACCCTCGTTCTCGGGCTGACGAACGGCAGGACGCTGGTGAACAGCGGCGTCGCGACGGCGAGCATCTATGCGACCAACGCTCCGATCGACCGGGCACTCGACGACAACGAGAAGAAGTTCAACTTCCGCTGAAGTCCATGAACGTGGCATCCGGTCCAGATCGGACGCCATTGCGGTAACGGGGGTTGACGGCCGCCGGGAAACCGGCGGCCGTCAGCGCAACCTGAACCGGCCTCGGAACGTGTAACCGGCAACCTGGGACGCGCGCCCAAAGGGCCACGGGGGAGGACAAAGTGACGGTGACGATAGATCCGCGCCTCGACGAGCCGCCAGGCGAACCGGACCGAGCCGAACCAGCGGCAGCCGAGACCGACGCGATCGGGTTCGACGAGTTCTACCACGCCCACTACCGAGCACTGACCGTGCAGATGTACGCCTACACCAACGACCTCGGCCAAGCCCAGGAACTCGTACAAGAGGCGTTCTGCCGCGCATTCGCCCGCTGGGACAAGGTCATCCGGTACGACGACCCACTCGCCTGGGTACGCCGGGTCGCCTGGAACCTCGCCACCAGCCGGTGGCGCCGACTACGCACCGCACAGGCGTTCCTGCGCCGGCAACGCACCGAAGACCACGTACCCGAGCCCAGCCCGGACCGGGTCGTACTTGCCGCCGCCCTCGCCCAACTACCACCAAAACACCGCCGGGCCATCCTCCTGCACTACCTCGCCGACCTCACCATCTCCGAGATAGCCCACCAGGAAGGAGTCGCCGACGGAACGGTCAAATCCTGGCTGCACCGCGGCCGCACCGCCCTCGCCACCCAGCTCGCCGAGCGTAAGGAGGAGAACCATGGCTGACCACGACGACCTTGACCTGGAACGTGAGTTCGCTGCCTTCCGCAACGAAGTCCTCCCCCGGGTGACGGCGGCGGGCCCGACCGCCGTACGCGCCAGGGTGCGGCAGCACCGACGCCGCGTCGCCGTCACCACCGGCTCCGTGCTGGCCCTGCTCCTGGTCGCGGGCCCGATAGCGGGCTACGCCACCCTCAAACGGGACTCGGCGCCCAAGCCCGAACCCGCGGTCACCGTCGACCCGACCGCTCCGCCCACGACCCTGCCCGGCCCGTCGCCCAGCCCATCGGCCTCGACCTCGACCTCGGCCTCGGTCAGCCCGAGCGCCGGCGTACCGGACGGGCGGATCAGCCGGGCGGACCTGCTCGCCGCCCGGGTCGACCTGCCGCCCTGGCCCGGCGGCTCCTGCCGGACGAACCAGGCACGGCTGGCCGAGGGCAACCCGCGCCCGCCGACCGCCGCGCTGCGCGACATCCGGTACGGCGACGTCGACCGCGACGGGGCACAGGAGACACTGGTGATCCTGCGCTGCAACGACGGCCAACCCGGGCCGGAACAGGTGGTCGCATTCGACCGGGACGCCGCTGGCCGGATCGTCACGATGGGACAGGTCGCGGCCACCGGCCAGCGGGGCATCGAACACATTCCAGGCATCAACCCGCATCCGGACGGCAGGATCCTGGTGCTGGTGTCCGACCACCGGGACTGCTGCGGCTACATACCTGGCCTGATCCAGAACCAGTGGCGAACCTACGAGTTCAACGGCACCGGATTCGTCCAGACCGCCGGCGAGACCGAGTTCGGACCGAACCCGCTTCTCACCGACCTGCAGGTCACCGCGACCGATGTGCAGTTCACCGAGCAGCCGGGCGACATGATGCGGCACGGCACGGTCACCGTGACGGTCCGCAACGCCGGACCGGCCATCGCGAACGGCGTCCGCCTCCGCTTCGACTGGGACACCGGGGTGACCCTGTTCGCGGAGGGCGGTGGCTGGTCGACCTGCACCGGCCGCGGTGACCCGGTCGGCATCACTCCGGCGGAGAATCCGGTCTGCGAGTTCGGCCTGCTGCGGCCCGGCCAGCAGCGGACCTTCGTCCTGGGCATCAGCTACAACAAGGACTGGGCGGCGGCCGGCACCGGCACCGCCGTGGTCGAGCGGACCAACGAACTGCCCGACCGCAATCCGGCCGACAACCAGGCCCCATTCGCCTACCGCTGACGGCACGCCGAGCGCGGTCCGGCCGGGCACCGTCCGGCCGGACACCATCCCACGGCAGCTGGGCCGTTTCAGCAGGCCGACAGAGGTCGCGGGAAGACGGTACGAGACAGTAAGGGAGGAAGGACATGGCAGCCATCGACATCGCCCTCGACCACGAACCCACCCCCCGTCACCAGCAGGCCAGCCAGCGCTGGCGCCGGGCCACCATCGTCACCGGTACGACCCTCGCCCTGTTCCTCACGGCCGGCTGCGGCGGGTCCGCCCCGGACGCGGCGACCAGCCCCGCACCCACGATCTCGATCGCACCGACCGACTCGATCGCACCGACCACTCCCCCGCCGACGCCCTCCGCCTCGGCCAATCCGGGCGCCGGCGGGTCAGCCCCGGACGGCCGGATCAGTCGGGACCAACTCCTCAAGGCCCGGCTGGACCTGCCCCGATGGCCCGGCGACGTTTGCGCGACCTCCCAGGCGCGGCTGACGGCCAAGGGATCAGGATCGCCCTCCAACGTCCTGCTCGGAGTCGAGTACGGCGACGTCGACCGGGACGGGGCGACCGAGACACTGGTGATGCTGCGGTGCAACCTGGGCGAGCCCGGTCCGGCCCAGGTGGTCGCCCTCGACCGGAACGCCGCCGGTGGCATCGTCACCCTGGGTCGGGTCGTCGGCACCGGGGAGCGCGGCGTGCAGACCATGTTCGCGATCGATCCGCAGAAGAACGGCTCGATCCGGGTGCAGGTCGGCGACCACGGCGGATGCTGCAACTATCCAGAGGACTGGATCCAGCGGCAGTGGCGGACGTACTCGTTCGGCAACGGCCAGTTCCGCCAGACCGGTGGCCCGACGTCCTTCGGCCCGCACCCGCAAAGCGCCGACCTACGGATCAGCGTCACCGACGTGACCGTCGTCGACGGTTCGGACCCCACGACCCGGCGCGCCACCGTCAAGGTCACGATCCGTAACACCGGCCCGCGCGACGTGGACGAGGTGCACCTCAACCTCTACACGGTCGGTGGGTCGATGTTGGACGCGACAGGAACGGGCTGGTCCTCCTGCACGGGGCGCGATGGCAGGGGTGCCAAGGACCCGACCTGCGTTTTCGGCCCGCTACGCGCCGGCCAGCAGCGGACGATGGTGCTGGGCATCGGCTACCTCAAGCAGTCGGTGGGCGACACCGCGATGGCCATCGTACGGCGCGTCGACCACGCGCCCGACCGCAACGAGAACGACAACTTCACGCGGTTCAGCCTCCGCTGAATCACCACGGAACGGGGTGATGGCCGCCGGGAAACCGGCGGCCATCAGCGGTATGTGGGCCGTTGCAGCAGGCCGACGAACTCGATCAGCAGGCGTTCGCGCATCCGGGGCGGGGCCACGTTGAGCACGGTGTTCACCACCGCCGACCGGTCCGGCAACGCGGCCCCCGCCTGCGGATCGCCGAAGCCGAGGCCGAGCCCGCCGGCGAGCCCTTCGACCAATTCGGAGGTCAACTGCTCCGGCGCGAGGGCACCGAGCAGGGCGGCCACCTCGTCGGGCAGCCGTACCGGACCGTGATCCCGCGCGGCGGTCGCGGCGGCTTCCAGGGCCGGCCCGAACTCGGCCACCCGCGGCGCGACCGCGGCGGTCACCGTCAGGTGGATGGAGGCGGGCAGGTCGCCGTACGCCATCTGGGGTTGGGTGTGCCAGCCACGGACGGTGAGTTCGTCGGCGAGGACGAACAGGTCCAGCGCCGGGTCGTCGGACGTGAAGGCGACCACCGTGGACTCGGGTTCGGCCATCAGCCGCAGTCCGTCGACCTTGGTGACGGCGGCGGCGAGGCCGCGTACGGCGTCCAGGGTCCGGCCGGCCAGCGCCAGGTAGCCGTCGTCGCCGATGTGTCGCAGGGTCGCGTACGCGGCGGCGATCGGGCCGCCGGACCGGGTCGACGAGATCACCGGATTGATCATCGTGTAGCCGGGCCAGTCGGCGAACGCGAAGTACTGCGGTGCCCGCAGCGCGGCGTCGCGGTGCAGCAGGACCGAGACCCCCTTGGGGCAGTACGCGTACTTGTGCAGGTCGACCGAGATCGAGGTGACGCCGGGTACGGAGAAGTCGAACGCCGGCCCGTCGACGCCGAGCCGGCGCAGGTAGGGCAGCGTCCAGCCGCCGAAGCAGGCGTCGACGTGGCAGCGTACGCCGGCCGCCGCCGCGACGGCCGCGATCTCGGTGACCGGGTCGACGACGCCGTGCGCGTACGACGGCGCCGAGCAGGCGACGAGCACGGTGTCGGGGCCGATCGCGGCGGCGACGTCGGCCGGATCGGGGCGCAGCGTGGTCGCCGACACCGGCACCAGATCCAGGGCGACGCCGAGGTAGTGGGCCGCCTTCGCGAACGCGGCGTGCGCACTGACCGGGATCACCAGCCGGGGCGTGGCCACTTCGGGCCGGGCGTCGCGGGCCGCCTTCACGGCCAGGATCAGCGACTCGGTGCCGCCGCCCGTGACGCTGCCGACGACATCGGGTGCGGCCGTGCCCGGGCCACCGCCGAGCACCGACGCGGCGGCGCCGACGAGGATGTTCTCCATCGCCAGCAGCGACGGGAACGCGGTCGGGTCGAGGCCGTTGACGTGCGCCGACAGCGCGTACGCGGACATCGCCAGGTCGTCGAGGCCGGGAACGGCCGGGTCGTAGACGTAGGCGAACAGCCGGCCGCCGTGCGTGGGCCGGTCGGCGGACCGCAGCGCCCGGATCTCGTCGAGGACCTGGTCCGCCGGTACGCCCCGCGCCGGCAACGCCCACGCCACGCGATCATCCCGCTCGCTCATGCCGTCCACTCACTCCGCTCGCTCATGTCGATCACGCTACCGGCTCGGCGGGTCGTGCCTGGTCAACCGGCTTTGTCGGACCGGCGGCGGCGAGGCGCTGCGGGGTGAGGTCGTAGCCGCGCAGCAGCAGCACCGCCAGCCCGACCGCCAGCGCCGGCAGGACGGTGAAGCCGAGCAGCACCCCGAGCCGGGCGGTGTCGGACTGCGCGGCGGCGACCCCGGTGTCCGACGACACGTAGCCGAACAGTTGCAGCACCAGCGCGAACACCCCGGGGCCGAGGGCCAGGCCAAAGGTCTCCCCCGCCGTCCACAGGCCGGTGAACACCCCCGCCTGACGGCGGCCGGTTCGCGCGGTGTCGTACGCGATGCAGTCCGGCAGCATCGCCAGGGCGAAGACCTGCTGGCCGGCGTACCCGCAGCCGATCACCGCGACCAGCAGGTAGACGACCACGGCCGGCAGCACCGGCGCGGCGACCAGCAGCAACGCCGCGACCGCGAAGAGCAGCGACGCGGCGACGAATGCCCGCAGCTTGCCGAGCCGGGCGCCGACCCGGCTCCACACCGGCATGACCAGTAGCGCCGGGCCGACGAAGCAGGCGAAGAGCACGGTCGGCCCGGTGTCCGGGCTGTCCAGGATCTGGCCGGCGAAGTACGCGACGCCGGCGAGGACCGTGCCGATGCCGACGGACTGGACGACGAAGCAGATCAGCAGCGCCCGGAACGGCCGGTTGCCGGTGGCGACGGCGAGCTGGGCGCGCAGGCTCGGCTCGCTCTCCTGCACGGCACCGGTGGGGGCGCCCCGGGTGCCGAAGAAGACGCCGAGGGTGCCGATCACGATCAGCGCCCCGACGAACAGGCCCATCAGGCGGTGTCCGGCGATCCCGTTGCCGCCGGCGGTGACCACGGCCGGCGCGACCGCCCCGGAGACCAGGATGGCCAGCGCCAGTACGGCGATCCGCCAGGTCATCAGCCGGGTGCGTTCGCTGTACGAGTCGGTCAGCTCGGCCGGCATGGCGACGTACGGCACCTGGAAGAACGCGAACGCGGTGGCGGTGAGGAGGAAGGCGACGGCGACGTACCCGCCGGCCGCCGAGCCGTTGCCGAACGGCGCGGCGAAGATCGCGGCGAACAGCACGGCCAGGGCCAGCCCGCCGACCAGCAGGTATGGCCGCCGGGCGCCCCACCGGGTGCGGGTGCGGTCGGAGATGCGGCCGGCGACGGGGTTGACCAGTACGTCCCACGCCTTCGGCAGCACCACGAGCAGGCCGGCGAGCCCGGCGGCGATGCCGAGCGTGTCGGTCAGGTACGGCAGCAGCAACAGCCCGGGGACGGTGCCGAACGCACCGGTCACCAGCGAGCCGAGGGCGTACCCGCCGTGCACCCGGCGGGGCAGCCCGCCACCCGATGCCACACCGCCACCCGCCGGGCTACCGCTCCCACCGCCGGGACCGGCGCCGCTCCCGGCGCCCCGGACATGAGACGCATTCATGAATCGGCATGCTAGCCGGCACCGGTCCCGCTGGACAGCGTCCGGCCGGCCATGATCCGGGTGATCAGGGAGCCCGTCGCGCGGCGCACCGACGACACGCCGGACTTACTCCCCGATCATGCGGATCAAGGGGTGGGGTACCAGGAGGAGGCACGCATGTCGACCTTCAGGCCGTTCAGGCGGGCGCCCTCGCCGATCAGGCGGGCCGCGGCCTCGGCCTCGTGGCCCGGCGGCAGCCGGCCGCCGGCACCCACCACCCGGTGCCACGGCACGCCGGAGCCGTGCCGGGCCATGATCCCGCCGACCAGCCGCGCCGAGGCCCGGCCGGACCGGTCGGCGAGGTAGTCGGCGATCGCGCCGTACGTCATCACCCGGCCCGGCGGGATGCGCTCGACGAGCGTCAGGACCTCTTCGACGTACTCCTCAGGCGTCACGACCCGCCACGATATGGGAGCCGCGACGCCCGCCCGTACCCGAACCGCGCAGAATGGGCGGGTGCGCGAAGCAGTCCTGTCAGCGCGGCGGATCGTGGTCAAGGTCGGTTCGTCGTCACTGACCACCGCCCTCGGCGGACTCGACACCGGCCGGGTCGACGCCCTCACCGACGTACTCGCCGGGCTGGCCGCCGACGGCCGGGAGGTCGTACTCGTCTCGTCCGGCGCCATCGCCGCCGGCCTGGCCCCGCTCGGGCTGCCCCGCCGGCCGCGCGACCTCGCCACCCAGCAGGCCGCCGCCAGCGTCGGGCAGGGGCTGCTGATCGGCCACTACACGGCCAGCTTCGGCCGGCACGGCCGGACCGTCGGCCAGGTGCTGCTCACCGTCGACGACGTCACCCGGCGGGCGCACTACCGCAACGCCTACCGGACCCTGCGCAAGCTGCTCGACCTGCGGGCCATCCCGATCGTCAACGAGAACGACACGGTCGCCACCGACGAGATCCGGTTCGGCGACAACGACCGGCTCGCCGCCCTCGTCGCCGCCCTGGTCGACGCCGACCTGCTGGTCCTGCTCTCCGACGTCGAAGCGCTCTACACCGGCGACCCGGCCCGGCCGGATAGCCGGAAGATCGACGAGGTACGTACCGACGCCGACCTCGCCGGGGTGGCGGTGGGCCGGGCCGGGCGGGCCGGAGTCGGCACCGGCGGCATGGTCACCAAGGTCGAGGCGGCGAAGATCGCCACCGGGTTCGGCATCCCGGTCGTGCTCACCGCCGCGCCGCTGGCCGGGCCGGCGCTGGCCGGCGAGCCGGTCGGCACGTTCTTCCACCGGATGCCGAAACGCCCGGCCGCCCGGCTGTTCTGGCTCGCCCACGCCACCTCGCCACGCGGCCGGCTGCACCTGGACCCGGGCGCGGTGCAGGCGGTGGTCAACCGCCGCAAGTCGCTGCTGCCCGCCGGGATCACCTCGGTCGACGGCACCTTCACCGCCGGTGACCCGGTCGACCTGGTCGACGCGGCCGGCGCCCCGGTGGCCCGCGGGCTGGTCAACTACGACGCGGTGGAGCTTCCCGGACTGCTCGGCCGGTCCACGGTCGAACTCGCCGCGACGCTCGGCCCCGGATACGAACGAGAGGTCGTCCACCGCGACGACCTGGTACTGCTGTGACGGCAACCGTGCTGGAGGAATCATGAGCGTCACCGAACAGGCGCGCCGGGCCCGCGAGGCGGCCGCCGAACTGGCGACCGCGCCCCGCAAGGTCAAGGACGCGGCGCTGCACGCGATGGCCGACGCGCTGGTCGCCCGTACGGAAGAGATCGTGACCGCGAACGCCGGTGACATCGAGGCGGGCCGCGCGGCCGGCCTGTCGACGGCGATCATCGACCGGTTGACGCTGACCGGGGCCCGGATCGCCGCGATCGCCGAGGCGCTGCGCGAGATGGCGGCGCTGCCCGACCCGGTCGGCGAGGTGGTCCGCGGCTCGACCCTGCCCAACGGGCTCGAACTGCGCCAGATCCGGGTGCCGTTCGGCGTCGTCGGCATCATCTACGAGGCGCGACCGAACGTGACCGCCGACGCCGCCGGCATCTGCCTCAAGTCGGGCAACGCGGCCCTGCTGCGCGGATCGTCGTCGGCCGCCAACTCCAACGCCGCCATCGTGTCGGTGCTGCGCGCGGCGGTCGCCGACACCGGCCTGCCCGCCGACGCGATCCAGTTGCTGGACAGTTCCTCGCGCGACTCGGTCAAGGAGCTGATGCGGGCCCGCGGGCTGGTCGACGTACTCATCCCGCGCGGCGGAGCGTCACTGATCAGGACGGTGGTCGAGGAGTCGACGGTTCCGGTGATCGAGACCGGGGTCGGCAACTGCCACGTGTACGTCGACGCGGACGCCGACCTCGACAAGGCGCTGGCCGTGGTGCTCAACGCCAAGACGCAGCGGCTGTCGACCTGCAACACCGCCGAGTCGCTGCTGGTGCACGCGGCGGTCGCCGACGCGTTCCTGCCCCGGGTGCTGGCCGCGTTCGCGCAGGCCGGGGTGATCGTGCACGGCACCCCCGAGGTCGCCGCGTACTCCCCCGACGTGGTGCCCGCCACCGACGAGGACTTCGGCACCGAATACCTGTCCGCCGACATCTCGGCCGCCGTCGTACCGTCGCTGTCGGACGCGGTCGCCCACATCCGCCGGTACGGCTCCGGGCACACCGAGGCGATCGTGACCGACTCGACGACGGCGGCCCGCGAGTTCGTGGCCCGGGTCGACGCGGCGGCGGTGATGGTCAACGCCTCCACCCGCTTCACCGACGGCGGCGAGTTCGGGTTCGGCGCCGAGATCGGCATCTCGACCCAGAAGCTGCACGCCCGCGGCCCGATGGGCCTGCCCGAACTGACCTCGACCAAGTACGTCGTCACCGGCGACGGCCACATCCGCACCTGACCGGGGTCCGGCGCCGGGCCGGTCCGGCGGACGCGTAGCGCTCAGCGGCAGGCGCGGATCGCGGCCAGCGTGGTGTGTACGTCGAACGCGTCACCGTCGTCGCTGGTCCAGCCGCCGTCGCTGCGCTGTGTCTCGGCCAGTCGGCGCCGGGCGGCGGTGAGCAGCCAGTCCTGCGTGGCGACGCCGACCCGGCGCAGCACCGCCGCCATGGTGGCCACGTCGGCCGGCGTCATCCCGGGCAGCCGCTCGCCGAGCACGACCTGCATCCGGGCCGACTCGTGGAACAACTCCTGCCGGTGCAGCACCGCCGCCCCGAGCCAGCCGGCGGCGAGGAAGGACGGCCAGGTCCCGTCCGGGTTGATCCGGTAGGCCAGGGCCTGCGCGGCGGCGAGCACGACGCCGGCGTACACGCCGCCGACCCGGTGGTCGAGCGGCCCGGCGGACCGGGCGTCGTGCCCGGCGACGGTCAGCCAGAACCCGGCGTTCGCGGTGAGGTAGAGCCGCGCCTCCGGGTTTCCCGGCTGTGCCCACGACGGCGCCTGGTTGGCCAGCGCCGCGTCCTCCTCCCAGCTGCCGTCCGGCAGCTGCCGGCTGGCCAGCCAGTCGAGCGCCTTGCGGGCCGCCGGCCGGCCGAGGGCACCGAGGTCGTCGAGTTCGGCGAGCCGGAAGCAGGTCGCGTCGACGGACGCGATCTCGCCGGCCCAGAAGGCGGGCCATCCGCCCTCGGCGGTCTGCCCCACCTCGGCCTCGTCGAGCACGCCCGGCTGCGGGGCGGCCCCGGTACGCAGCCACGAGAGCCGCGCCCGGTCGACCAGGTCGCCGTGCGCGACCACGAAGCCGATCGCGGCATCCATGTCGATCACGGTCGAGACGCTACCGCCGCCGAACCGCCCCCGCCTCGGTAGGACAGTCAAGGTCATCTGTCCGCCCGGCGGGCTGACCTGCCAACCTTTACGTGTCCCCGCACCAACCGGCGCAATGTTGACCTGAGCGGCAGAGACCTAACAGAAGCCCAATAAGGTCCCTCACGCCCAGATCGACACAACCAACCCCGCCCACCCACCGGCGAACCAAGCGACGGACAGCACGAGACCGCAACTCACGTCGCGAGTCGACCGAGCGCCGCCGCACCGTCTGGAGCCCGAGGACATGCGGCGAAGCCGTCATGCCCGCAGGGCGAAGACGGTGCACTTAGGCGGCGCGAAGCGGAGCGAGCCGGCCCCGCCGGAGGCGGGGCCAACCAACTCAGTACGCCGGCAGGGACGGGTCGATCTGGTTGACCCAGGCGATCACGCCGCCCTGCACGTGTACGGCGTCGCGGAACCCGGCCGCCTTGAGGGCGGCGAGTGCCTCGGCGGAGCGTACGCCGGTCTTGCAGTGCAGCACGATCTGCCGGTCCTGCGGGAACTTCGCCAGCGCCTCGCCGGACATGACCTCGCCCTTGGGGATGAGCGTGGCGCCGGGGATGCGGACGATCTCGTATTCGGCGGGTTCGCGCACGTCGACGAGGAAGACGTCCTTGCCGGCGTCCTGCCATTCCTTGAGTTCGCGGGCGGTGATGGTGGCGTCGACGACCGCCGCCTCGGCTTCCGGCGAGACCGCGCCGCAGAAGTCCTCGTAGTCTTCCAGCAGGTCGGTCACGGTCGGGTTGTCGCCGCAGAGCACGCAGGCCGGGTCCTTGCGGACCTTGATCTTGCGGTACGTCATCTCCAGCGCGTCGTAGACGGTCAGCGCGCCGACGAGCGGCTCGCCGATGCCGGTCAGCAGCTTGATCGCCTCGGTGACCTGGATCGAGCCGACCGACGCGCAGAGCACGCCGAGCACGCCGCCCTCGGCGCACGACGGGACCATGCCGGGCGGCGGCGGCTCCGGGTAGAGGCACCGGTAGCAGGGACCGTGCTCGGCCCAGAACACCGACGCCTGGCCGTCGAAGCGGTAGATCGAGCCCCAGACGTACGGCTTGCCGAGCAGGACGGCCGCGTCGTTGACCATGTAGCGGGTGGCGAAGTTGTCGGTGCCGTCGACGATCAGGTCGTACTGGGCGAAGATCTCGCGTACGTTGTCGCGGTCCAGCGCGGTGTTGTGGATCTCCACCTTGACCAGCGGGTTGATCTCGCGGATCGAGGCGGCGGCCGACTCGGCCTTGGGCCGGCCGACGTCGGACTGGCCGTGGATGATCTGCCGCTGGAGGTTGGACTCGTCGACGGTGTCGAAGTCGATGATGCCGAGCGTGCCGACACCGGCCGCGGCGAGGTACATCAGGGCCGGGGAGCCGAGGCCGCCGGCGCCGACGCAGAGCACGCGGGCGTTCTTCAGTCGCTTCTGCCCCTCGACCCCCACGTCGGGGATGATCAGGTGGCGGGAATAGCGACGGATCTCGTCTACGGTCAGCTCGGCGGCGGGCTCGACGAGCGGGGGCAGCGACACGGTGAACTCCCCGGAATCGACAGTGGTGTCGGGCCATTGTTGCTCGTTCCTGACAGGTTCGACCATGAGGTGCAACACCCGACCACGATGCGGAACAGGGGAATATCTCAGGGCAGGGCCGGGCCGACGTACCGGCGGCCGTCGAGGTAGGGCCAGGCGTTGGCCAGGCACCCCTCCAGGCCGTACGTCTGCTGCTGCATGACCGGGGCGGGGCCGCCGGCGGACGGGCACGCCTCGTGGCCGTACCCGAGTTCGTGGCCGACCTCGTGGTTGATCACGTAGGCCCGGTAGGTGTCGAGCGGGGCGCCGTAGTCGGGTACCGCCTCCTGCCAGCGGGCCACATTGATGATCACCTGGCCGGGCAGCCGGCAGGAGGTGTAGCCCTCGGTCCGCAGCCCGCCGGCGGCGCACATCCGCTCCGACGTGGCGGGGGTGGCCAGGTAGAGGGTGAAGTCGGCGGCCGCCGTTCGCGGCACGTGCTGCAGCCGCACCTGGCCGGACGCGGTCCAGCTCCGCGGATCGCCGAGGATCGTGTCGGCGGCGCTGGCGAAGGCCGCCGCGTCCTGTCCCATGCCGTGCTCGACCGCGACCCGGAAGCGGCGCAGCGTTCCGGCGGTGCCGAGTACGGCGCCCTCGTCGGCGGCGAACCCGAAGGTGCCCGGCCCGGCCGTCGGATACCCCGGGCCGGGGGTGGGCGTGGACGGCGCGGGTGCCGCCGCCGACGCGCCGCTGGCGGGTGCGGCTGCGGATGCGGGTGCCGGTGCGGGTGATGCGGTGGCCGGCGCCGGTTCGGCGGACGCGCCGGTCGCGGCGGTGACCGGTAGCCCGGCGGCGATGCCGTCCCGGGCGGCGGCCGCCGGCTCGGCACCGGAGCGGTTGCCGTTGCGGGCCAGGTCGACCCCGACGAGTACGCCGGCGGCCAGCACCAGCAGGAGCACGAGGAGTCGGCGCCGCCGCTTCCAGTGCCGCTGGCGGGCACCCCGGCCGCCCGTACCGCCGGCTCCCGGGCCGGGGCCGATCGGCGCCCCGGGGTCCGGGGCGCTGGCCCGCCCGCTCGGGGCCGGGACGCGCGATGAGTCGGTCTCTGGCGTCGTCATGCCTTTCGACCCTGCCACGTACCAGGTGCCCGAGGCGCACTACGCCACGCCTTATCGTCCAGATTGGGAGTGTTTTGGCACGACCAACCGGTACGGCGTCCCTCGCGGCACCGTCCACCGGACCGGCGGACCCGCGCTTCCGGCCGAACGGCTCAGAGCGGCGGACCCGCGTACCGCTTGCCGTCGAGGAACGGCCACGGGTTGGCGACGCAGCCGTTGAGGAAGAGGGTCTGCTGCATCATCACCGGTGCGGGCTTGCCCCGGCCGGGGCAGCGCTCGTGGTTGTAGCCGAGTTCGTGACCGACCTCGTGGTTGACGACGTACTCGCGGTAGACGTCGAGGGGTACCTCGGCCTCGACGTAGTGCGGGACCGAGGTCCGCCACCGGTCCAGGTTGAGGATCACCTTGCCCTGCGCCCGGCACGACGTGTACGGCTTGCCGTCGACCCGGATGTCGACCCAGCCCGCCTGGCACATCGTGTATGCCGTCTGCGGGGTGACCAGGTAGACGGTGAAGTCGTGCCCGGCCCGGTCCGGGACCCGCTGCAACCGCAGCCGGCCGCTGCCGATCCAGCTCCCCTTGTCCGCCAGTGCCGCGTCGACGATCGCCCCGACCGCCTCCACGTCCTCGCCCGCGCCCTTCTCGACCGCGATCCGGTAGCGGCGCAGCGTGCCCGCGGTGCCGGCCACCTCGCCCTGCGTGGTGCCGTAGTCGAAGGTGCCCTCCCCCTTCGACGGCACCGGCCCCGGCAACTGGAGCACCGGCGGCGGCTCGGTGGACGGTTCGGGCGCCGGCTCGGTGGACGGCGGCAGCGCGATCGGTGATTCGGCGGCCAGCGGCACCTCGGCCGTCCGGGTCTTCTCCCCTCCGGTGAACCCGGGCACCGCCAGTCCGACCAGCACCAGTCCGGCCGCCACCGCGAGGGTGGCCAGGGACACCAACTGGGCGACCGGTCGCCGGCCGGGCGCGCTACGGCCGGACCTACCGACCTGTGGCGGCGACGCGGAGGGGCGGATCGGTGACGAGGTACGCATCGCCGGACAGCTTGCCACACCGCCCGCCGGGGCCGGGTGTGAAGATCACGACTGCCGGGGCAGCCGGCGGTCAGGCCCCGGCCGGGCCCCGGTGTTCGTCGAGGAGGGCGAGCACGGCCCGGGCGACCGTACGGGGCACCTCCATCTGCGCCACGTGCCCGACCCCGTCGAGCATCAGCAGCCGGCTGTCCGGGATCACCCCGGCCACCTGCGGCGCGACCCGTACGTCGACCAGCCGGTCCTGCCGGCCGCCGATGACCAGGGTCGGTGCGGTGATCCGGGCCGCGGTCCGCCACAGCGACCGGTCGCCGGGCAGGTACGCCCGCACGAACTCCGAGACGATGCCGCGCAGCGTGCCGAGGTAGGCGCTCGCGTAGTGGGCCGCCGTGCCCCGGATCCGGATCTCCTCGATCGTCTCCAGCCGCCGCTGCTCACCGATGCGCGAGGTGTCGGCGACGCACGCCTCGATCACCTGCCGGGCCATCTCCTCCGGCGGGATCTGCGCCAGCCGGCGGGCCATCAGGCGTTCGGCGCGGGGGATCGCCAGCAGCGGCAGCATCCGCCCCTGTAGCGAGCGCCGGGGGTCGAGGAACGGCATGGCCGGCGAGATGAGCGTGAGGGTACGGACCAGGTCGGGGCGGAGCCCCGCGACGCGTACGGCGATGGCCCCGCCGAGCGAGTTGCCGAGCAGGTGGACGGGGCCACGGCCGGACTGGTCCAGGTGCCCGATCACCCGGTCGGCGAACGACGCGATCGTGTAGCGGTCGCCGGGGTCGCTGTTGCCGAAGCCGGGCAGATCGATCGCCTCGCCGTCGAGGCGGCCGGCGAGCAGGCCGGCCAGGTCGGTCCAGTTCTGCGAGGAGCCGCCGAGGCCGTGCACGTAGAACGCCGGCTCGGCGTCGGCCGTGGTCGCCGGGGTGTCCCGGATGTAGACGGTCGAGCCTTCGGGGCCCACCCGGCGCCCGAGCCACGGCGGGGGCATCCGGTCCTCCGGCAACAGGTCGTCGGCCGCCAGGAGTGCGTCTCTCATACCTCCAGTGTGCGTCGCCGGGGAACCGGCCGGCTCACTGTCCGTCGGAGAGCAGCGCCTCCAGGCGGCGGTTGACCGCGGCCAGGGTGGCCCGTACGACGGCCTGGCGCGGGTCGCCGGAGACCAGTGCCGAGCCGGCGAGTTGCTCGACCCAGCCGCCGCAGACCAGCAGCACCACGACGACGGCGACCTCGCTGCTGCCGAACGGAACCACTGCGGCGTGCTCGACGAAGCACCGCCCCCGGCCGCTCACCTGCTGCGAGGTGAGCAACAGTTCGTCGATCGCCAGGGCGGCCGATACGGCGCACAGCCGCAACACGTAGCCGTCGACGGCCGGTCCGGTGGCGACTCCGGCGGCCTGTTTCGGTCCGGCGGCGAGCCGGACCTCGACCGTGGCGTCGAGCCCGAACGTGCTGACCTGGACGTGGTCGATGACCACCCGCGGGCCGGGGTTGACACCGGGGTTGAGCGGCCGGGACGGCGCGGACTCGGTGGTGGTGATCTGACCACCCTGGTACGAGACACCGGCGGTCGTCGGCTCGACGGTGCCCCGGCTGCTCGCGGCCACCGGGTAGCCGCCGACCGTGCCGATGACACCGGCGGCGACGCCCGGCTCGGGGAACCGGGGGGCGCGGGCCGGCTCCTCGACCTGTGCCCGGCCCCGGTGGGGCGCCGTCGCCGGTTGCCGGCGCCGACGCGGCACGTCGGGGCCGATCTCGCTGGCCGGTGGCACCGGGGGCGGCTCGGCCGGTGCCGGCTGGGGCGGGCTCGGCGGAGCGGCGGCCAGCCCCATCCGGTCCTGGAGCAGCCGGGCGACGAGCCGGCTGACCTCGGCCGGGTCGGCGCCGTCGTGCAGGTCCAGGCGCAGGCTGTGCGCGCCGGCCGGGGTGGTGCGCAGCGAGGCGTCACGTACGCCGGCGACCTCGCTCACGGCGGCGACGATCGCCGCAACGTCGAATTCCTCGGGGGGCTCGTGTGTCGTGGGCGGCCCGTCCCCGCGGCGCAGATGCGTGGCGATACGCGCCAACTCCGGTGTTTCGGCGGGGGGCGGCTCCACGGCTTGCTGCTCCGGCACGGTGGGCACGTCGGGTTCGGCGGGCACGCGCTGCGGCAGCACGGCGGTGGGCGGGTTGATCGCGCGGCTCGGCGGGCCGGGAGCCGGGGTGGACCCGCTCACCGGTTGGCCCGCCTGGGTGGGCCGCCCTGGCGCCGGGAACCGGTCGTCCCGATTGCCGGGGGCGCCCGGGCCGGGGGCGCCCGGGCCGGCGGTGTCCCGGGCCGGCGGTTCGTAGCCGGCCCGCGTGGCCGGCCCGTCGGACGGCGGGTCGTAGCTCGGCCGGGTGGCCCGACCGGGCCAGCCGGCCGACCAGGGGCGGGGAACCCCGGGCCGCTCGGTGGCCGCCTGGTCGTCGGGGATGCCGGCCGGCGTGCCGTCCGGTCCCGTGCCCCGGCGGGGGCTGTCAGGGCGGTTGGCGTCGTCGTCGCGGGATGCCCCGGGACGCCAGGTTTCCGGCCAGGTCGGCGCCCAGTCGGCCCGGGTCCGCCGGTCGTCGCCCGGGTCGTCGCCGCCGCCCCGCCGACCGGCGGTCGCATCGGGCTCTGTCCGCCGGAAGGTGGGCGTACCGGATTCAGTCCGCCGGGAGGCGGTCATGCCAGGTTCGGTCCGCCGAGCGGCGGTCGCATCGGGCTCAGTCCGCCGCGAGTCGGTCCGCCACGGGCTGGGGCCGGCCGGGTCGGCCCGCCGGCCCGTCGGGTATGTCTCCCGGGCGCCCGGGTCGCTGTCCTGCGGGTCGGTGCGGGAGCTGTCGTGCCTGGTCGGGGCGGGGTCGCCGGAGCGACGGCCGTCCTCCGCGGGCTCGCCCGGCCAGCGGGTGGCCGCCGCCGGCTCACCGGTCCAGCGGCCGGCCGGCGCCGGGGAGTCGGCCCAGTGCGCCGGTGCCTCGGCCTCGGCACGGCGTCCGAAGGCCGGCCGCTCGTCGCTGCCGAGGTCAGGGCGTTCGTCCGACGACGCGCCGAACAGCCGGGGTGCGGGACCGCGTCGCCGGCCGTATCCCTCGGGACGGCCGGGGGCGGTCGGACCGACCTGGCCGCCGGAGGTGGGGGCGTCCCGGTCGGTGGGTGGCTCGGACCCGTCGGGCCGGTCGACGTCGGGCTCGCCCGACTCGCGAGACCGGTCCAGAGTGGGGCCGGGGTAGCGGTCGGCCGGGTCGCGGTCACCCGGCTGCGGACGGTCGCCGTAGCGGGGTGCCGGCCCCGGGCGGTCGCCGCCGGGCCGGTCCTGCCGGCTCGTCGGTGGCGCGGCCGGAGCGTCCGGCGACGCCGTCTCGTCGTGGCTCTCGCCCGGCGTGCCGCGGTCGGACCGCCAGCGCGGCACCGCCGGCAGCCCGCCGGACGGCGTCGGCTCCCCGATCGCGTGCCGGGCCTGCTCGGCCGGGTCGGGTTCGGCGGGTGGCTCCGGGTCGGGCCGCCGGCTCGTCGGGCCGGGGCGGGCGGCGGGAATGACCGTCCGCTGTTCGCGCAGGGCATCTTCGAGGTCACCCTCGTACGGGTAGGGCGGGGCGCTCGCCGGCGCGCGGACGGCGACCGGGGCGGCGTCGCCCGCGTGGTGGCCGGGTCCGGAGCCGTTGACCGGCCGGCGGATCTCGTGGACGGGCCGGATCGGGTCGTCGTAACGGACGGTCGACTCGGACCAGCCGCGCAGCGCCGCCTCGCCCGATCGGTGCCAGGGGGAGTGATCGGCATCACCGTCCGACATCACTTCCGCCCGGTCGGACCACCCGGCGTCGGCGCCCGGCCAGCCGCCGGCCCGCCGGGCGCGATCACCCCGCGGACCTGCACTGTCTGCGCCATCGCCTGGCGTGGTGCCGCCGGGTTGCCCTGCTTCGTCCACCGTGCGCTCCTCCGTCGCCCCCGCTGAGGCTACCGTGTGGGATCAGGGGCGATAAGTTGCAACGGCTGGGTAATTCGGAGGTCGGGTGGCGTACACCCTCGGTTCCCGTCGGGCATGGTCGCCCGCCGGCCGAAAGCTCCGCCAGCCGAAGGAGAGGTGCTCAATGACCGCACCGTCGAGCGGCGCACAAACGGCTGGCCGGCCGGCACGGCTGCCGCGCTCGGCGCGCCGGAAGCAGTTGCTGGCTGCGGCGCAGGAGGTGTTCGTCGCCCAGGGTTACCACGCGGCCGCGATGGACGACATCGCGGAACGGGCCGGGGTGTCGAAACCAGTGCTCTACCAGCACTTCCCCGGCAAGATGGACCTATACCTGGCACTGCTCGACACGCACTGTGAGGCGATCGTCGCGCAGGTCCGGGCCGCGATGGCCGCGACCAGTGACAACAAGGAACGGGTCAGTGGCGCCGTACGGGCCTACTTCGACTTCGTCGACCACGAGAGCGAGGCGTTCCGGCTGGTCTTCGAGTCGGACCTGCGCAACGACCCGGCGGTGCGGGAGCGGATGGCCAAGGTGGAGAGCGGCTGCATCGCGGCGATCACCGACACGATCATCTCGGACACCGGGGTGAGCCGGGCGCGGGCCGAGTTGCTGGCCTCGGGTCTGGTCGGGACCGCCGAGACGGCGGCGAAGTTCTGGCTCGCAAGTGGACGGCAGGTGCCCAAGGCGGAGGCCGAGGCCTTGCTGACCGCTCTCGCGTGGCGCGGGATCGCCAGCTTTCCGCTCCAGGGCGAGTCGGCCTGACCATCGCCTCCCGGAATCGGCTAGCCTCGCAACGGCGCAGTTTTCGCCCGGATAAGGAGGGCCCGTGGAGGTCAAGATCGGTGTGCAGTACGCGCCGCGAGAGCTCGTGGTCGACAGCGCGCAGTCGCCGGCCGAAATCGAGCAGATCGTGACCGATGCCATCGCCAACGAGGGCACTCTTTCACTGACCGACGAGAAGGGCCGGCGGATCATCGTCCCGGTGAACAAGATCGCCTACGTCGAGATCGCCGAGTCGTCGCCCCGGGTCGTGGGTTTCACCGCCCGCTGATCCACCGGCTGCCGGCCGGGAGCGGTCTGGTGCGTTGTTCGCACCGCTGACCGTCTCCCGGCCGTAATGCTGTCTGGCGTCGGCAGTTTTGTCCCGATATGGGCTAGTTGTTCAGTTCGACGGCCGCCATCCGGGCGGTGTGCGCCGCGGTGAGCCGCCGGAGCAGACCCTGCACGCCGGTCTCGTCCTCGACCTCCGCCACGATCAGGGCGGTGAGCGCGATCCGCTCGGCGGCGACCCGGCCGGCCTGCGACAGGGCCTCCCCCACCAGCCGGCGGGCCCACATCGAAAGCCGGTTGGCCAGCTTGGGGTCGGCGGCGATCGCGGCCCGGATCTCACCGGCGGCGAAGTCGGCGTACTGCGAGTCGTGCAGCACGTCGAGGACGAGTTGCCGGTCCGGTTCGGCGAGCAGGTCGGCGACCGCCCGGAAGAAGTCGTCGGCGATGGCGTCGCCGACGTACGCCTTGGCCAGCGCCTCCAGCCAGTCCTTCGGCTCGGTCGAGTCGTGGTAGCCCTGGAGCGCCTCGACGTACGGCGCCATCGCCGCGCCCGGCTCCACGCCCAGTTCGGTCAGCCGGTCGGCCAGCCGGCGGTAGCTGACGATCTCCACCGCCGCCATCTCGCTGAGCAGCGCCCGCCGGGGCAGGTCGGGGGCGAGCCGCGCGTCGGCGGCCATCCGGTCGAAGGCGAGCAGTTCGCCGTACGCGACCAGGCCGAGCAGGTCGATGACGGCGGCGAACCGGGTCGGGTCGACCGGCGCGGAGACCGCCCCGGAGGCGGTACGGCCGACCGACGGGCCGGCTCCGGGTGAGGGATCGGACACGTGCGCAGGCTACCGCCTGGACCTGGCTACGGCCGGACAGCCGAGCGACACCGCCGCAGGGCATCAAATGGTGACCCACGTCACGACGAGGCGCCCCCGGACACCCGCCGGCAAAGAACCGAGGCGACGTTTGAGCAAGTCAGGTAACATAGGGGAGTTGTCGTGGGCGTTCAGGTAATCACCCCCTCACCCACGACGCGCGTGCGGCCCGGAACGACGCGAGCGCAAGCCGTCGGTCCGTGTGGCCCGCGCCCCGACCCATACCGCGCCCCAGGTCAGACGGGCGCACCACGAGAGGGCACCCCTAAAACCTGATGAGTGACAACAACGTACAAACACCGGTCGACGAAGACACAGCGACAGCGGTCGAGGAAGCCACCATCGTCCCGGTACCGGTCCGTCCGGAAGCCCCGACCTTCGCCGACCTCGGCGCCCGGCAGGAGACCGTCGACGCACTGGCGGCGGTCGGCATCACCCGCGCCTTCGCGATCCAGGAATACGCGCTGCCGATCGGGCTGCGCGGCACCGACCTGATCGGCCAGGCCCCGACCGGCACCGGCAAGACGCTCGGCTTCGGCATTCCGCTGCTGGAGCGGGTCTTCGCGCCCACCGAGGGCGGCGAGGGCCTCCCGCAGGCCCTGGTCGTCGTCCCGACCCGCGAACTCGGCCTGCAGGTCGCCAAGGACCTGGCCGCGGCCGGCAAGACCCGCGGCGTACGCGTGCTGCCGATCTACGGCGGGGTGGCGTACGAGCCGCAGATCGACGCGCTGCGGCGCGGCGTGGAGATCCTTGTCGGCACGCCCGGGCGGCTGATGGACCTCGCCAAGCAGAAGCACCTGCGGCTCGACCGGATCCGCGCGCTCGTGCTCGACGAGGCCGACCGGATGCTCGACCTCGGCTTCCTCGACGACGTCGAGAAGATCCTGGCGATGCTCCCCGAGGACCGGCAGACGATGCTGTTCTCGGCCACGATGCCCGACCCGATCGTCGCGCTGAGCCGGCGCTTCCTGCGCCACCCGGTGACGATCCACGCCGGACACACCGCCGAGACCGGCCCGTCGCCGCTGACCAAGCAGGTCGTCTACCGCACCCACCCGATGAACAAGATCGAGGTGGTGGCCCGCATCCTGCAGGCCGAGGGACGTGGCCTGACCATGGTGTTCACCCGCACGAAGCGGGCCGCCGACCGGGTCGCGGAGGACCTCGACTTCCGCGGGTTCGCCGCCGCCGCCGTGCACGGCGACCTCGGGCAGGGCGCCCGGGAACGGGCCCTGCGGGCGTTCCGGGCCGGCAAGATCGACGTACTGGTCGCCACCGACGTGGCGGCCCGTGGCCTGGATGTCTCCGGCGTCACGCACGTAATCAACTACGACTGTCCGGAAGACCCGGACACCTACACCCACCGGATCGGCCGCACCGGCCGCGCCGGGGCGACCGGGGTGGCGGTGACCTTCGTCGACTGGGAGGACATGCCCCGCTGGCGACTGATCGACAAGTCGCTGGGCCTGGACATGCCCGAGCCGCCGGAGACCTACCACACCTCGCCCTACCTCTACGCCGACCTCGACATCCCGACCGAGGTCACCGGCACGTTGCCGACCGCCGACCGGACCCGGGCCGGGCTGTCCGCCGAGGTCGAGGAGGACCTCGGCGGTGGCCGCTCGCGCACCAACCGTCGCGGCGAGAGTGCCGGCCGCGGCCGCACCACCCGCAACCGGCGCCGGGCCGGCGACGGTGGCGGTGGCGGCGACGCGCCGCGCAACGAGGTGCCGATGGAATCCGAGGAGGCGCCACGCGCCCAGCGGCAGCGGCGCCGCCGCCGGGCCGGGCAGCTCGTCTCCGGTGAGACGACCGGCGGCACCGACACGGCCACCGAGAACGGCCCGGCCGAGAGCGTCCACGCCGGCGAACCGGCCGGCGACGGCGACGTGGCGAAGCCGCGTGCCCGCAGGCGGCGACGCCGGGGCGGGCGGACCGGCCGGGACGGCTCGGCGGCCGGTGCCGCCGAGGCCGGCGCCGGATCCGTCGACGCCTGATCCACACAACCCGACCATCAGGGGACCGGCCATGCCGGTCCCCTGATCCATCTCCGCCGGCGGGCCTCGGCACACCGGGATGGATAGGCTGGAACCGCCGGCCCGCCGCACGCTGCGCAGCTCCGCCGGCGGCGAAGGAGACACCGATGTTCAGCCTGCACCGGGTCCGTAAGGACCTCGACGGGGCGCGGAGCTCCCGCGATGCCGCACGCCGGCCGGCCCGCTTCGACGACCGGCTCACCGCGCCACTGCCCACGTTCCGCGACATGGTGCGGATGTTCCGGGAGAGCGGTCCGCGGATCACCCATCCCGACCACGTGGCACGCATCCCGGTCGAACGGTCGACCGCACTGCCGCCGGTGACCGCCGACGAGGTGCAGGTCACCTGGGTCGGCCACGCGACCTACGTGGTGCAGATCGGCGGGCTGACCGTGCTGACCGACCCGGTCTGGACGGACCGGATTCCCGGCGTACGGCCCCGCATCACCCCGGCCGGTCTCGACTGGGCGGCCCTCCCCCGCGTCGACGCGGTGGTGATCAGCCACAACCACTACGACCACCTCGACGCACCGACCATCCGGCGGCTGCCGAATGACACCCCGATCCTCGTGCCCGCCAACCTGGCCGGCTGGTTCCGGCGGCGCGGCTTCGGCGACGTCACCGACTTCGACTGGTGGGAGTCGCGCGAGATCGGTGGTGTGCGGTTCGACTTCGTGCCGGCCCACCACTGGAGCCGCCGTACCCTGACCGACACCAACCGCAGCCTGTGGGGCGGGTGGATGTTGACCGCCGGCGACGGGTCCCGGGTCTACTTCGCCGGCGACACCGGCTACGGGCACTGGTTCGCCGAGATCGCGGCCCGCTATCCGGGCATCGACCTGGCGCTGCTGCCGGTCGGGGCGTACGAGCCGAACTGGTTCATGAAGCCGGTGCACATGAACCCGCCGGAGGCGGTCCGGGCCTGTCTCGACCTCGGCGCCAGGCGGATGTCACCGATGCACTGGGGGACGTTCGTGCTGTCCGCCGAGCCGGTGCTGGAGCCGCTGGAACGCACGGTGACGGAGTGGGCGGCCGCCGGCCGGCCCCGCGAGGACCTGTGGGACCTCCCGGTCGGCGGGTCGAGGAAGATCTGATCCATGCCCGAAGAGTTGACGGCGGTGCTCGCCGAGGTACGGACCCTCCTGCTCGCCCCGCACCTGACCCGGGCGGTGGCCGCCGGCCGCCGGCGCGGACAGACCCCGTCGGTCGTGCGCGCCGAACTGCGCCCGATCGCGATCAAGGCCGGCCCCCGTCTACAGATCGTCACCAGTGACGGCGTCCGGCCGTACACCCGCAACGTGGCGGCGGGCGCGGAGGCCGAGGCGGCGGTCGACGCCCTGCTGACCGAGCCGTTCGGCAACTGGCACGTGGAGACCTCCGACGGCACGGTGCAGGTCCGGGTGACCAAGAAGGGCGACGCCCAGGTGCACCGGGCCGGCCCGGTGCCCGCCCAACCCATGACGGCACCCGCCGGGCCGGCGGCCACCACACCGGCGGCCATCCCATCGACCCTCGCCGCACCGGCAGCCACCGGGCCGGCACCGGAGGCCGGCACCGCGCCGGTCGGGCCGGCGCCGGGCGGCCCGGCGCGGCCGGTCGCGACGGTGCCGACGGATGTCCTCGCCCACGACCGGCGCAAGGAGCACCTGCTCGCGCCGGGAGATCCGCTGTTCACCACGATCGGCGCCAGCGCGGCGAAACGACGGCAGGTCGACGCCTTCCTCCGCGCGCTGGCCGCGACCCTGCCCGAGGGTGACCTGCCCCAGCCGCTGCGGGTCGTCGACCTGGGCTGCGGCAACGCCTACCTGACCTTCGCCGCCTACCGCTACCTGACCACCCGCGGGATCGACGCCCGGGTGGTCGGCGTCGACGTACGGGAGGACCAGCGGGAACGCAACAGCACGCTCGCGGCGATGCTGGGGTGTGAGGACTCGGTGGAGTTCGTCGCCGGCACGATCCTCGACGCCGCCGTCGACCCGGCGCCCGACCTGGTCCTGGCCCTGCACGCCTGCGACACGGCGACCGACGAGGCGCTGGCCCGGGCGGTGCGCTGGCGGGCCCGCTGGGTACTGGCCGCGCCGTGCTGCCACCACGACGTCGCGGCCCAACTGCGCCAGGTGCCCCCGCCGGAGCCGTACGACCTGCTCACCCGGCACGGCATCCTGCGGGAGCGGTTCGCCGACGTGCTCACCGACTCGTTGCGCGCCGCGCTGCTGCGGTTGAACGGCTACCGGGTCGAGGTGGTCGAGTTCGTCGAATCCCGGCACACCCCGCGCAACCTGCTGGTGCGGGCCCGCCGCACCGGGGCGTCCGCGACCCCCGAGCTACACGCGGAGTACGACGCACTGGTCGGGCCGTGGCAGCTCACCCCGAAGCTGGCGGCCCTGCTCGCCGAAACCTGACCCGAGGCTCAGCGCCGACGGTCGCGGTCGCCGTCGCCGGGGGGCCGCACCGAGGTCAGCCCCTCGTAGGCCATCGTCGGGAACGGCACGACGTTGGCCGGGCTCTCGGCGTTGCCGGCCGCGGCGAAGGCGTTCCACGAGATGTCGACCAGCAGGCGCTTGAGTTCGGCGTGCCGTTCCGCCGCGTTCGCCTGCAGTGCCATCCGTACGCCGAGGATCACCGAGACGAGGGTGGTGGTGATCGCTCCGGTCGCGGCGAGCAGGTGCATGCCGGATGCCGCCCCCTCATCGAACGCCAGGACCACCAGCCAGGTCCAGAAGCCTGCGGCGAAGACCGCTGCCTTGCAGACGAAGAAGAGGCTGATCGCACCGGGGCGGTGCGGTGGCGGCGGCGGTCGGTTGTCTTGCGGGGCCATCGTGCGCTCCTGGGGGTGATCACTCGTCCGCCGTGGACACGGCCAGCGGACCTGCCGTCGGGCGTACGAACCGCCGGCCGGTTGATCCTATTTGATGCGCGCAATCACGGATGGTGAGACTGGCGATGCTGTCCGACAGATTCGGCAGGCCGATGTGATGTCCCGCTGCCCCCCGGTCAGCGGGACATCACGCCGGTGCTCCACGCCACCGCACATGGGCGGAGAGACGCCATCGTGTGCGGACCGGCCGGGAAGGAAGCGGCACGCCGGGCGCCGGTCCCACGGGTGGGACCCACGCTAGTACGTCCCGTTGATGAGACTAATCGGTCTATCGGCCGGCTCGCGAGCCCTTGTTGTGGTCTACCCTCCAACTGGACATGCTTCGGGTTGAGCGGAAGGGGGTTTGCCACCGCGTGGCCGTACCTGACCGAGCTCAGCCGGCACCCCCGCCGTCCCCGTCAGGGGGCTCTCCGCAGGCGGCGTTCGCCCGCTTCGTACGGCGGGCGATCGACGATGCCAAGAACGAGCGCGGCTGGACCGTCACCGACCTCGCCGCCCGCACCGGGGTCGGGCGCTCCACGGTCTTCCGGTGGCTCGCCGGCGACTGGCAGGACTATCCCGAGCTGGCCAAGGTGCGTGGCTTCTGCGCTGCCCTCGACGTGCCGGTGTCCGCCGCCTTCCGGGCGCTCGGCCTGCCCGACCGGGAGATGTCCCCCGGCCGGGTCCGGGTCGAGCCGCCGCTGGAAGCCGACGTCGAGGTGATCCTCGGCCGGCTCGCCGATCCGGCGGTGCCCGCCGAGGAGAAGAAACTCATCCGCGACATGTTGCGCTACCTCGCCCAGCGCCCGGTCCGCCGGGCCGGCTGAGCCGGCCACCGCCGCTTCGCCGCCGGCCGGGCCGACCGTCACCGGTCACCGTGAGTGGCCGCCGGCCGATGGTCAGCCCACCACGAGGGTGAACTCCGCGGTGTGCACCTGACCGGCCACCTGAAAGTCGAGGAAGAGCCGGTAACGGCCGGGGCTCGGCGCGGTCATCCAGAACTTGATCCCCCCACCGGCGAGTTCCGCCTCCGGATGCACGTGCACGTAGCCCAGGTCGCCGTCCCGGATCGTCACCAGGTGCCCGTACGCGCCGAGGTAGCGCTCCAGGCCGGCGACCGGGCTGCCGTCGCGGAACACCCGGAAGAGCAGCGGCTGCGAGACACCCACCTGCGGCGTGCCCTCGTACGTCACGACGAACCCGTCGACGCTCGCCTCGCGGGCCGGCGCCGGCAGCGGCGTCGGCGCGTAGTCGCCATTGGCCACCAGGTCGACGCCGAGGGTCACCGGGGTCTGCGTGCCGGCCGTGTCGACGGCGGTGAAGTCGGCGTACGCCCGCCAGATGCCTGGACCGGTCAGCGCGAGCGGGACGCTCCACGTGCCGTCGGATGCCATCGTCGGGTGCAGGTGCTGGTAGCCGGTCAGGTCCCGGCGGACCACGATCATGTGCAGCGGCTTGTCGTGCACGATCGCGAACGTGGTCACGGTCTGCCGGTCGATCCCCTGCACGGTGAACCGGAAGTCGACGGCGGAGCCGACCCCGAGTTGGGTCGTCGCCGGCACCAGGGTGTAGCCGGCGCTGCTCAGGGACAGGCCGCTGACGCCGTCGGGGCCGGTGGCCGGGCCGCCGGTCGAGTGGTCGTGGGCGCCGCCGGCAGCGGCGGGCGGATGGGTGTGGTCGCCGGTGCCCGGTGCGTGGGTGTGGTCGCTGGCGCCGCCGGGGGTGCCGGTGCCACCGGTGGAGTCCCCGGCCGGCTGGCCGACGACCCGGCCCAGCCCGAAGCCGGCGACGAGCATGACGACCAGCCCGCCGACGAAGAGGGCGAGCCGGACCGTGGACCGGTCGGGGTCCGGGGCGGCCGCCCTGGCCACCGGTGGCCGGGCCGGCGCGGTCTTAGGCACCGGTGCCGGCGAGTTCGTAGCCCGCCTCGTCGACGGCGGCCCGGACCGTGTCGAGCGCCAGCGGGGCGTCGCTGGTCACCGACACCGTGCCGGTCGGCAGTTCGACCCGCACGTCGGATACGCCGGGCAGCGCGGTGAGTTCGGCGGTCACCGCCTGCACGCAGTGCCCGCAGGTCATGCCGGCGACGGTGTACGTGTTGGTCACGGGCATCTTCGGGTCCTCCTAGGAGCGGACGAGTCGGGCGATCGCGTCGGACGCCTCTTTGACCTTGGCGGACGGGTCGGTGCCGTTCTGGGCGGCGTCCATCACGCAGTGGGCGATGTGCCCTTCGAGCAGGCCGACGGCGACGGCTTGCAGGGCACGCGTCGCGGCGGAGATCTGGGTGAGGACGTCGATGCAGTAGGTGTCCTGCTCGACCATCCGGTGCAGGCCGCGTACCTGGCCCTCGACGCGGCGCAGCCGACCGAGCAGGGCCTGCTTGTCGGCGGCGTACCAGTACTGGCCCGGCTCGTCGCCCGGCGGCGTGGTCTCGGCTTCCGTCATAGGGACGAGGGTACCCCCCCGGCGTATCCGCCCACCGCCCGCCGGGCGAGACGGTGCCGGCATGGTCGTCAGCCCGCGACGGCGAGTGCCAGCGGCAGGACCGCCGGCGCACCGGACTGGCGGAGCAGCCGGCCCACCATCGCCATCGTCCAGCCCGAGTCGACGAGGTCGTCGACGAGCAGCACCGGGCCGGCCAGGCCGTCGAGGGCCGCCGCCAGCCCGTCCGGTACGGCGAAGGCGTCGTGCAGCCCGCGTACCCGTTGGGCGCTGTTGCCGCGCGCACCGGAACCGGACGACGCGCCGGCCCCGGTCGCGGCGACCGTGCCCAGCAGCGGCAGCCGGCCCACCGACGCGACCCGCTCGGCGAGGCTGCCGACTAGTCGAGGGCGTTGCCGCGACCCGACCGCGACCACCCCGGCCGGGCGCTGCGGCCACCGGTCGTCGCCGCGCGCCCAGTCCTTGAGCACCTCCACCACCGCGCCGAAGACGTCGTCGGGCACCGGCCCGTCCGCCGCGCCGGGTCCGACCAGTGCCCGCAGCCGGGTGCCCCACCCGAGGTCGGACAGTCGCCCCACGGCCCGGCCGGGCGCCGACTGCTCGCCGGGGCCGAGTTTGCCGCGCAGCGGTACGCCGATCGCCTCCAGGCCGGTCGGCCACAGCTTCTTCGACGGGATCTCGACGCCGGGCCGGCCGAGGAACGTCTGTGCCGCGGCGAGTGCGGGCGCCGAGACTTCGGCGTCGAACTGCGGTCCGGCGCACCGGTCGCAGCGGCCGCACGGTGCGGCACCGGGATCGTCGAGGCAGCGGCGCAGGAACGCCATCCGGCAGTCGGTGGTGGCCGCGTACTCCCGCATCGCCTGCTGCTCGGCGGTGCGGGCGGCGGCGACCCGCTCCAGCCGGGCGGTGTCGTAGACCCAGGGCTCGCCGGTGGCGACCCAGCCGCCGCGCACCCGGCGGACCGCGCCGTCGACGTCGAGGACCTTGAGCATCAACTCCAGGCGGGCCCGGCGCAGGTCGACGATGGGTTCGAGGGCCGGCGTCGACAGCGGCCGGTCGGCCCGCTCCAGCGCGGCGAGCACCGACCGGACCTGCTCCTGCGGTGGGAAGGCCAGCGAGGCGAAGTAGCGCCAGATCGCCTGGTCTTCCGCACCCGGGAGGAGCAGCACCTCGGCGTGCCGTACGGCGCGGCCGGCCCGCCCCACCTGCTGGTAGTAGGCGATCGGCGACGGTGGCGCGCCGAGGTGCACGACGAACCCGAGGTCGGGTTTGTCGAAGCCCATGCCCAGCGCCGACGTGGCCACCAGCGCCTTGATCTTGTTGTCGAGCAGGTCCTGCTCGGCGGCGCGGCGGTCGGCGTCCTCGGCCTGGCCGGTGTAGGCCGCCACCGGATAGCCCCGGGACCGCAGGAACTCCGCCGTCTCGCCGGCCGCCGCGACGGTCAGGGTGTAGACGATGCCCGAGCCGGGCAGCCGGTCGAGCTGGTCGGCCAGCCAGCCGAGCCGGTGCGCCGGGCTCGGCAGGTCGAGTACGGCCAGCCGCAGCGAATCCCGGTCGAGGCTGCCGCGCAGCACCAGGGCGTCACCGAGTTGTTCGGCCACGTCGTCGGTGACCCGGGTGTTCGCGGTCGCCGTGGTGGCCAGCACCGGGGTGCCGGCCGGCAGGTTGGCCAGGAAGGTCCGCAGCCGGCGGTAGTCGGGGCGGAAGTCGTGTCCCCAGTCGGAGACGCAGTGCGCCTCGTCGACCACGAGCAGCCCGGTCGTCGCCGCCAGGCGGGGCAGCACCGAGTCGCGGAACTCCGGGTTGTTGAGCCGTTCGGGGCTGACCAGCAGCACGTCGACCGCACCGGCGTTGATCTCGTCGGTGACCTGCTGCCACTCGTCGAGGTTGGCCGAGTTGATGGTGCGGGCGGTGATCCCGGCGCGGGCGGCCGCCTCGACCTGGTTGCGCATCAGCGCCAGCAGCGGCGAGACGATGACGGTCGGCCCGGCGGCGGGACCGGCGTCGGCGGCGCGCAGCAGCGCGGTGGCCACGAAGTAGACCGCCGACTTGCCCCAGCCGGTGCGTTGCACGCACAGCACCCGGCGCTTGTCGACCACCAGCGCCTCGATCGCCCGCCACTGGTCGTCGCGCAGTCGCGCCCCGTCTCCGGCGAGCCGGCGCAGCACCGCCTCGGCCTGCTCGCGTACCGCCGTACGCCCGGTGTCCACCCGACATGTCTACCAGCGCCGGCCGACAGCGCGCCGGCCCGCTTCGCGCAGGGCGCGCGCGGCGCGGCGCCGTCGGCCGCTACCTGGTGGTCAGCGCCTCGCGCATCCGGCCGATCTCGGCCTTCTGCTCGACGACGACACCGCTGGCGAGCTCGTTGATGATGTTGTCTTCGCCGAGCACCAGCACCTCGCCCGCCATGTCGATCGCGCCCTGGTGGTGTTCGGCCATCATGTCGACGAACATCCGGTCGAACTCGGCGCCGCGGGCGGCGGTGAGGCGGCTCAGCGCCTCCGCCGACTGCATGCCGGACATGCTGTGCCGGTGCCGGCCACCCGCGTCGCGGCCCAGGCCCCGGTCGGCCAGCCAGGTCTCCAGTGTCTTGATCTCCGGATCCTGGGCGGCCAGGATCCGCTCGGCGATGCTCTTCAGCCCCGGGTTCTCGCCCCGGTCGGCCACCAGCCGCGCCATCACGAGCGCCTGCTCGTGGTGCGGGATCATCATCGCGACGAACCGCACGTCGGCGTTGTTGTAGGACGGTGCCGCCAGCGGCGTCACCTCGTTCGCCGGTGCCGTCTTCGCCGGCTCACCGGGGCGCCCGGGCATCAGCACCGGGGCGGTGGCATCCGGCAGGCCGGGCAGGTCGAGCGGCGCCGGCGGGCTCGGCTGGGCCGCCGGTTGCGGACCGTCGTCGGGCAGCCAGAGGACCACCCCGGCCACCGCGGCCACCACCGTGAGCACGGCCAACTCGATCAGCACGAACGCCCGGATCCGTACGCCACCCAGCACAACTGACTCCCGCCGTCCACCCGAGGTTGGCCGGGATCGTAACGCGCTCTTGACCTGCTACGGGAGGGGTCAGCGGCAGCGAAGATGATCCATTTGGTCCGGCCTGCGGCTATTCGTACCGGCGCACCGACGGCACCGTTGCGAAACCGAGATCAACATCGAAGTCTTCGTGTGACCCACGTCACAATCCCCAGGTCAGGGGCCAGGTTATTGTGCCGACACCCTACTCACCCCCGACGAAGGGTGTCACATGCTAGAAACGTCCCCCCGAAGGTACCGGAGGCTCGCGGTCAGCCTGGCCGCCGCGGGTGCCCTCGTCCTCACCGCAGTCGTGGCGGCACCCGCCAGCGGGTTCACCGACTCGGCCGAAGGCTCGGACGCCTGCGACTCGTTCCAGGGCGCCGGCGACAACTTCGCCGAGTACTGCCTCACCGAGGAGGCGGTCAACGACGCCGCCGCCACGTACGCCATCCCGGGTGTCGACGAGATCTCCAGCAGCCCCAACCTCGAACTGATCGCCAACATCCCCAAGTTCGGCGGGTTCGCCACCGAGAGCGCGTACAACACCGACCTGGCCTTCCAGGGCAACTACGTCATCGCCGGCAACTACCAGGGCTTCAACATCCTCGACGTGAGCACCCCCAGCTCACCCCAGGTGGTCAGCCAGGTGGTCTGCCCCGGATCGCAGGGCGACCCGTCGGTCTTCGGCGACCTGCTGTTCCTCGCCGTGGACGCGCCGCGCAGCGACGACTCGTGCAACAGCGCGAGCGGATCCGCGGCCCAGCAGACCTCCTGGGAGGGCGTCCGGATCTTCGACATCAGCGACAAGGCGAACCCGCAGTACATCAAGTCGGTCCGGACCGACTGCGGCTCCCACACCCTGACGCTGGCGCCGGACAAGGCCGGAACCGACGTCTACGTCTACGTCCAGTCGTACGGCCCGTCGAGCGGCGCCTTCTACTGCAAGCCGCCGCACGACAAGATCTCGATCATCAAGGTTCCGCTGGACAACCCGACCAGCGCCTCCGTCGTGGCCGCCCCGGTCCTGTTCCCGGGCACCGCCGGCAACACCTCCACCAGCGGCTGCCACGACATCACCACCTACCCGGAGCTGGACCTGGCCGCCGGCGCCTGCATGGGTGACGGCGTCCTCATGGACATCTCCGACCGGGAGAACCCGGTGATCATCAGCCAGGTCCGGGACACGAACTTCGCGTTCTGGCACTCGGCGACGTTCAACAACGCCGGCACCAAGGTGGTCTTCACCGACGAACTCGGCGGCGGCAGCGGCGCGATCTGCACCAGCAGCTACCGGACCAACCAGGGCGCGAACGCGATCTACGACATCGTCGGCTCCGGCGCCGACCGCGAACTGGTCTTCAAGAGCTACTACAAGATCCCGCGGCTGAACAGCACGCTGGAGAACTGCGTGGCCCACAACGGCTCGCTGATCCCGGCGATGGGCCGCGACATCATGGTCCAGGCCTGGTACCAGGGCGGCATCTCGGTGATCGACTTCACCGACTCGGCCAACCCGGTCGAGATCGCCTACTGGGACCGGGGTCCGCTCTCGGACACCCGCCGCATCCTGGGTGGGGCCTGGTCGACGTACTACCACAACGGCTACATCTACTCGAACGACATCCAGAAGGGCTTCGACGTCCTCAAGCTGGACGACCCGCGTACGAACAACGCGCGGGCGGTCGTGGCCTTCGAAGAGCTGAACGTGCAGACGCAGCCCAGCTACCCGGCCTGCACCACGGTCATCACCAACCGCATCAACGGCGGCCTGGACGTCAAGTCCGGCGTCACCTGCCTCGACGGTGCGAGCGTCAACGGCGCGACCAAGGTCGCTCCGGGTGCCGGCCTGATCATCTTCGACTCGAGCCTCAACGGCTCGATCACCGCGACCGACGCCACCGTGGTGTCGATCGTGGAGAGCAAGGTCAACGGCTCGGTGAAGGCGCCCGGCGCCGTCATCCGGGACAGCAAGGTCAACGGATCCGTGAAGATCTGATCCACGGCACGAAAGCTCCGGCCCGGCGGATTCCGCCGGGCCGGAGCCTTTTCAGCACTTGTGATCACCGCGCCCCGTACGGGACGCCGGTACGACGGGTCAGCGTTTGCGGTTGGGAACCAACTGCCGCAGCGGGCCGAGCCGGCCGGCGCGGCTGGCCAGCCCGCCGGGGAAGAAGTAGACGGCCAGGATGAACACCGTGCCGAGCACGAACAGCGGCTGCGACAGCGGGGCGCTGAGGAAGCCGGGCAGCGCCTCGACCGCCGACGAGGTGCCGAACGCGGTCAACCGGTGGTCGAGATACATGTAGAGCATCCCGCCGATCACCGGTCCCCACCGGGTGCCCGGGCCGCCGAGCACCACCATGACCAGCAGCGACAGCGTCAGCTCCGACGAGGTGATGTGCGGTGACGCGCCGCTGACCAGCAGGGTGTAGACGATCCCGCCGGCCGCGGCCAGGGTGCCGGACAGGGTGAAGGCGACGAGCTTGAACCGGTAGGGATCGAGCCCGAGCACCCCGATCCGGCGCTCGTCGTCGCGCAACCCGGCGAGGACCCGCCCGGTCGGCGACGACGCCACCCGGTGCACGACGAACACCACCAGCGCCAGGTAAGCCAGCGCCAGCCAGTAGAGGGTGTAGGTGTTGGCGACCCCGACGAAGAACGCCGGCAGCCCGGAGACGTCGAGCGGCAGCCCCTCCTCACCGCCGGTGAGCCCGCCGAAGTCACGGGCCACCAGGATCGCGCCGACCTGCGCGAAGGCGAGCGTGACCATGGCGAAGGCGATACCGGCCGTACGCAGCGCGATCGCGCCGATCAGAGCGGCCAGGATCGCGCCGCCGACCAGGGCGAACGGGGCGGCCTGCCACAGCGGCAACCCGGCCTTGGTGATCAGGATGTCGGTGCCGTAGACGCCGGCGGCGAAGTAGAGCGCGTGGCCGAACGACAGCATGCCGGTACGGCCGTAGAGCAGGTCGTAGCCGGCGGCGAGCCCGCCGTACACCAGACAGAGGGCGAGCAGTTGCAGGGTGCCGGGCGAGTTCAGCGCCCCGTCGAAGACGCCCGGGATCTCGACCGTCACGTACGGCACGAAGACGAAGACGACCAGCGCCACGAGCGGTAGCCAGGGGCGCAGCAGGGTCCACCACCGCCGGGCCGGCGACGGCTCGGCCGGTGCGGCGGTGGCCGGTGGCTCCGTCTTGGAGGGGGTGTCGAGGTCCGTCACGCCGTTGCCGCCTTCCCGGCGATGCCCTGCGGGCGCAGCAGCAGCACGATCGCCAGCAGCGCGACCACGCAGATGTCCCCGAGCCCGGAGGTGCCGTAGTAGTTGACGAACTGCTGGAGCAGGCCGACGGCGACCGCCGCGTACGCGGAGCCGACGACCGAACCCATCCCGCCGATGACCACGACGATGAAGGCGAAGATGAGCAGCGACCCGCCCTGGCTGGGCGAGACCGATCCGAAGTAGACGCCGCCGAGTGCCCCGGCCAGCGCCGCCGCCGCGCCACCGATCGCGAAGACCAGGGTGAACGCCTTGCGTACGTCGATGCCCAGCGCGGTGACCATCTCCCGGTTCTCCACCCCGGCCCGGATGACCAGGCCGTACCGGGTGTAACGGAGGAATCCGAGCAGCGCCGCCAGCACCACGGCGGCGGCGACGATCAGCAACAGCCCGGAGTTGGGCACCTTGGCACCGAAGACCGAGGTCACCCCCTGCGTCCACTGCGGACGCGGGAACGGCCGCGGGTCGGCACCCCACGTGGCCTGGAGCAGCGCCACGCCGGCCAGTGACAGGCCGACGGTGACCAGCACCTGCTCGATGGTGCGGGAGTAGAGCGGCCGGATCATGATCAGCTCGACGAGCATGGCGACCAGCACGCCGGCCGCCACCCCGAACGCGACCGCGAGCACGAAGCCGAAGCCGTCGGCACCCGCGCCCGGCAGGTTGCCGGCCGCCCACCAGGTCGCGTACGCCCCCACGGAGAGGAACAGCCCGTGCGCGAAGTTGAGCACGTCGGCCAGGCCGAAAACCAGGGACAGGCCGGAGGCGACCAGGAAGTAGAGGGCGGACAGCCCCAGCCCGGTCAGGGTCAGCAGGATCACCGTACTCATGCGTGCACCCCCGACGACCCGACGCCGAGCAGCGACCTGGTCAGCTCGGCCTCCGACAGCAGCCGGCCGGCGTCACCGGTCCAGGCGACCCGGCCGGCGTCCAGCACGACCGCGTCCCGGGCGAGCCGCCGTACGACGGCCAGGTTCTGCTCCACCAGCAGCACCGGCACCTCGACGGCGACCCGCTCCAACACCTCGGCCACCTCCGTCACCACCTTCGGCGCGAGCCCCTTGGTCGGCTCGTCGATGAGCAACAACCGGTTGTCGTTGAGCAGGATCCGGCCGATGGCCAGCATCTGCTGCTGCCCGCCGGACAGCGATCCGGCCCGCTGCTTCGCCCGCCGGTCCAGCTCCGGGAAGAGTTCGAAGACCCGGCCGTACGCGGGGGCGCTGCCCCGCCGTTCGGCGAGTCGCAGGTTCTCGGCGACGGTGAGGCCGGCGAAGACACCACGGTCCTCCGGCACGTAACCGAGCCCGTCCCGGACCACCCGGTAGGTGGCCTGGTCGGTGATGTCCCGCCCGCCGATGGTCACGGTGCCCCGCACCTCGCCACCGCGCGGGGTGAGCCCGAGTACGGCCCGCAACGTGGTCGTCTTGCCGACCCCGTTGCGCCCGAGCAGGACGGTCACCCCGCTGCCGGCGACGTCGAACGAAACCCCTTGGAGGATGTGCAGCCCGGCGATCCGTACCGACAGGTCCTTGATCGAAAGGATGGGTTCGCTACTCATAGTGCCTCCCCCAAGTACGCCTCCTGGACCGTCGCGTTCGCCATCACGGTGTCGGGGGTGTCGCAGGCGAGCAGCGCCCCGTGGTGCATCACCGCGATCCGGTCGGCGAGTTCGAGGATCACGTCCATGTGGTGTTCCACCATGAGTACGGACCGACCGCTGTCGCCGGTCAGCGAGCGGATCACCGCGACCAGCTCCGGTACGTCCTCCGCGCTGACCCCGGCCATCGGCTCGTCGAGCAGCATGACGGTCGGTTCGCCGGCGAGCAGCAGGGCGATCTCCAGCTTGCGTTTCTCGCCGTGCGCGAGGGTGCCGGCCAGCGCCTCGCCCCGGTGGGCCAGCCCGACCCGGTCCAGCGCCCGGTCGGCGGCCTCGGCGACCGCGGTGTCCCGGGCCGCCCGCCGCCACAGGTTGAACGAGCCGCCCCGTTGCGCCTGTACGGCGAGCCGCACGTTCTCCCGTACGCTCAGCGACCCGAACACCGACGAGGACTGGAAGGTGCGGCCGAGTCCCCTGCGGGCCCGCCGGTGCGGGGGCAGCGCCGTGACGTCCTGCCCGCCGAGCAGCACCTGCCCGGTGGTCGGCGGACGCAGGCCGGAGATCAGGTTGAACAGCGAGGTCTTGCCCGCGCCGTTGGGGCCGATGACCCCCAGGAACTCGCCCGGCCGCAGGTCGATCTCGACGTTGTCGACGATGGCTACCTCGCCGATCCGCCAGGTCAGTTGCCGGGTGGCGAGGAGTGCCCCGGTGGCGGGGCCCTCCTCGCGCTGGCGCGTCGCCGGTGTGACGGAGGGGGGCACCGTTCTCAGCCCTTCATCGGCACGGCCGGCGGCGCGGCCTCTTCGGGGGCCAGGGTCTTGGTCAGTTGCGCGGTGAAGTCGGTGCCGCTGCCGGAGAGCGTGGCCTGGAACATCGGCTGCAGCAGGGCGTGGTCCTCGGCGCGTACGGTCGTCTTGCCCTTGACGCTGTCGAAGGTCCAGCCCTCCAGGCCGGCGACCATCTTGTCGACGTCGTCGCCACCTTCCTCGACGGCCCGGACGATCATCTGGGCGGCGGCGAAGCCGTCGGGGTGGAAGAGGTCGAGAACCCCGCCGGGTACGGCGGCCTTCGCGGCCCTGGCCGCCTCGTTGTCGGCGGCGCCGTCGAAGAAGTGGGAGAGGAACGAGATCTTGCTGCCGGCGGCGCCGAACGTCGGCCAGGAGGCCCGGATGTCCAGGCCGGTGACGACCGTGGTGGAGGTCAGCACGCCCTGCTGGTCCAGGGTCTGCCACATGGCGGGGGCGGTGGTGCCGGCCCAGGCGACGAAGAGCAGGTCGGGCTTTGCCGCGGTGAGCTGGCTGGCGAACGGGGTGAAGTCGGTGGCGCTGGCCGGGGCCATGACGCTGGTGACGGTCGCGCCGGCACCACCGATGACGGCCTTGACGGCCTCCTCGTTGCTCTTGCCGAAGGCGCTGTCCTGGGCGAAGACGACGACCTTCTTGCCGGCGGCGTCGCCGATGAACGACTTGGCGGTCAGCACGTCCTGATAGGACTGCCGACCGGACCGGAAGGTGTACTTGTTGACGGCGGTGGCGCCGTCGGTCGCGGCCGGGCCGGAGATGAACAGCACCTTGTTCTGCGCGGCGAGCGGCGCGACCTGCAACGCCACACCGGAGGCGGTCGATCCGGCGAGGATCTTGTAGCCCTTGCCGATCAGGTCCTTGGCGGCCGAGACCGCCTTGGTCGGGTCGCCGGCGTCGTCGACCTCGGTGACCTCGACCGGCCGGTCGCCGATCTTGTTGGTGCCGCCGGTGGCGTGGGCGAGGCCGGCGCGGAAGCCCTCGATGTACTGCTTGCCGTACGTGGCCAGCGCACCGGACTGCGAGTAGACCAGGCCGACCTTGACGGGTGCGGCGCTGTCACCGCCACCGGTCGCGCTTTCCTGAGGGCTGCCGCACGCCGCCACGACCAGGGCCGCGGCCATCACAGTGGCAGCGGCGGTGAACACCCGCCGCGTCGTCCTAACGGTCATTGTCACTCCACGTGAAGAGACTCGGAGGGAAATCTCGTTGTCGGCCCACGCTAGGGAGTGACGTCACCCACGATCTATGTGGCGGAAACCCACAAGTAACGGCACGGAGGTATCTGCCCCGGACAGGTCGGGCCGGCCGACATCGGCCGGAACGGCCATCGATGGCAGCCGGGGCCACGCCGGCCGGCCGTACTGTGTCGATCCGCACCACCGAACCGGGCTGGAGGTCACGACACGATAACGCGGACCGCCGTCGGGTGGGAGGTTTCCGCTCCCGCCCGACGGCGGCCGTGGATGACGCTCGGTGGCGTCCGGGTCAGCTCAGCGCCGCAGGCGCCGGCCCGGGGGTCAGCTCAGCGCCGCGCGGGCCGCGACCGCGGTGTCCGGGTGGTCGGTGAAGACGCCGTCGACACCGGCCGCGAAGAGCAGCTCGTACTCGGCGTAGATGTCGCCGCGGGCGTTCGGGTCGGTGCCGATGCGCAGGTCGACGGGAAGGAACTGGTTCTCCGCCCGCGACGTCCAGGTGTGCACGAGCAGGTCGTGCCGGTGCGCGTCGCGGACCAGCTTGGTCGCCGGCAGCAGCCGGCCGGCGGCGTCGCGCGGCAGGACCAGGTTCTTCTGCGCGCCGATGCCGTCGGCGTAGCCCGCGATCCAGCGCAGGCCGGCCGGGGTCACCAGATCGGCGTACGTGCGGGGGTCACCGGCGACGGTGAAGTCGTACGGGCGGCCGGACGCGTCGACGAGCTGGGCCAGCCGTACGTCGGTCAGCCGGGCGAGCTTGCGCAGGTTGGCGGTCTCGAAGGACTGGATGATCACCGGGTCCTTGCGCTTGGTCATCCCGTTGCGCTTGAGCACCTTGACCAGCGGTTCCTCCAGCGCCAGCCCGATCGACTGGAAGTAGGTGGGGTGCTTGGTCTCGGGGTAGATGCTGATCGTGCGGTTGCGGGCGCGGCCCTCCCGCTTGGCCAGGTCGATGACCTCCTGGAGGGTCGGCACCTGGAACTGGCCGTCGAAGGCGGTGTTCGTCGGGCGGACCAGCGGCAGCCGCTCCTTGGCCCGCAGCGTCTTCAGCTCGGCCAGCGTGAAGTCCTCGGTGAACCAGCCGGTGACGGTCACCCCGTCGATGGTCTTGGTGGCCCGCCGGTCGGCGAACTCGGGGCGGGTCGAAACGTCGGTCGTACCGGAGATCTCGTTCTCGTGCCGGGCGACCAGCTCACCGTCCCTGGTCGGCACCAGGTCGGGCTCGATGAAGTCGGCGCCCTGCCGGATCGCCAGCCGGTAGGCCTCCAGGGTGTGCTCCGGCCGGTAGCCGCTGGCGCCCCGGTGCGCGATCACCGTCGGGCGGTCGGATGCCCTGGTCCCCTTGTCGGCCACGGCCGGGGCACTCGGGACCGCCACGGAACCGACCACCAGCAGCGCGCCGGCCAGGCCAAGGGCGGAAAGGGTACGTCGCAACGCCGTCTCCTCGTCGTCGGGTGCGATCACGTGCGCGCGGGTACGGCGCACTCGCGGCCCGAGTCAAACGGCGTGCCGCGACCATCGATTGATCTGCACCTGTCCATCCGGTGAACCTCGCGGGTGGGACTGGTGGACCGGCCGCCGCCGTTCACCCGTCCGCGGACCGGAACGCGGCCGGGCCTGCCTGCCGACCAGGCCCACGAATCCGCCACCGACCGACCACCGAGCGTGATATGAACAGCCACGATGCGCCGGCCGCTGCAGCACCCCGCCCGGATCGTGCCGCTGGCGTTCCTGTTTGCGATCGCTGTGGGCACGATCCTGATGCTGCTCCCGGTAACCAGGGAGGGGCCGGGTGGGCCGAGCTTCGTCACCGCGCTGTTCACGGCCACCTCGGCGGTTTCGGTCACCGGTCTGACCGTCGTGGACACGGCCACCTACTGGTCCGACACCGGCCATGTGCTGATCCTCGTGCTGGCGCAACTCGGCGGCTTCGGCATCATGACCCTGGCGACGCTGCTCAGCCTGCTGGTGTCGCAGCGGCTCGGGCTGCGCAGCCGGCTGTTGGCACGGGCGGAGAGCAGTCTCGCCCTGGGCGACGTACGGCAGGTGCTCGGCCGGATCGCGCTGACCATGCTGATCTGCGAGTCGGTCATCGCCGTCTTCGTCGCCGGGCGGCTGTGGATCCACTACGACTACCCGTTCGGCAAGGCCGTCTGGTACGGCGTCTTCCACTCCGTGCAGGCGTTCAACAACGCGGGTTTCGCCCTCTACAGCGACAGCATGGCCCGCTTCGTCGGCGACTGGTGGATCTGCCTGCCGCTGTCGATCGGCATGCTCGCCGGCGGTCTCGGTTTCCCGGTGCTCTTCGAACTCGCCCGGCGGTTCGGCCGGCCGGGCAACTGGTCGACGCACACCCGGCTCACGGTCTGGGGCGGGCTGGTGCTCGGCGTCGCCGGCCTGCTGGTCTTTCTCTCCTTCGAGTGGACCAACCCGCGCACCCTGGGGCCGCTGGGCACGCACGAGAAGCTGATCGCCGCGATCTTCCAGGACGCGTCGACCCGGGCGGGCGGCTTCAACAGCGTGGACTTCGGCGCGATGAACAGCGAGACGATCGCGGTCTGCATCGCACTGATGTTCATCGGGGGCGGCAGCGCCAGCACCGCCGGCGGCATCAAGATCACCACGTTCTTCCTGCTGGCATTCGTGATCTGGGCCGAGGTACGGGGTGAGCCCGACGTGGTGATCGGGCGGCGCCGGATCGCCGAGACCACCCAGCGGCAGGCGATCACGATCGCGCTGCTCGGCATCGCGCTGGTCACCGGCGGCGCGCTCCTGCTGATCGCGCTCAGCGACGGGGTCGGCCTCGACAAGGCAGTGTTCGAGGTCACCTCGGCGTTCGCTACCGTGGGGCTGTCCACCGGGCTGACCCCGACATTGCCGCACAGCGGGCAGATCGTGCTGGTGGTCCTGATGTTCATCGGCCGGGTCGGCACGATCACGGTCGCCTCAGCGATCGCGCTGAACGCCCGCACCCGGCTCTATCGATACCCGGAGGACCGTCCGATTGTTGGATGACGAACAGGGCGTACCGAAGGGGCCGTTGGGCCCGGCGCAGGGCGCGGGCCGGGCACCGACGGCCGCGGAGGGCGTCGCGGTCCTCGGGCTGGGCCGCTTCGGCGGGCAGGTGGCGGCTTCCCTGCTTCGGCTCGGGCACGAGGTGCTCGGCATCGACGACGACCCCAAGCTCGTGCAGCAGTGGTCCGACCAGCTCACCCACGTGGCGCAGGCCGACTCGACCGACAACGAGGCCCTGCGCCAACTCGGCGTGCCCGACTTCGGCCGGGCGGTGGTCGGGATCGGCACCGACATCGAGGCCAGCGTGCTGACCGTGCTCGCGCTGACCGAGATCGGGGTCCAGGAGATCTGGGCGAAGGCCGTCTCGACCAAGCACGGCAAGATCCTGTCAGCGGTCGGCGCCCAGTACGTGATCTACCCGGAGGCGGCGATGGGTGACCGGGTGGCACACCTGATCACGAGCCGGATGCTCGACTTCATCGAGTTCGACGACGGCTTCGCGATCGCGAAGATCCGCGCCCCGGAGGACATGGTGGGCCGCAACCTGGCCGACATCGGGCTACGGACGAGATGGGGCGTGACGGTGGTCGGGGTCAAGACGCCGGGCCAGGAGTTCGACTACGCGCAGGCGAGCACCGTGATCCCGACGGGCAGTGTGCTCATCGTGGCCGGCACCACCGAGCAGGTTCAGCAGTTCGCCGCCACCACCTGACGGGCACCCGCCGCTCAGTCGTCATCGTCATCGTCGTCGCTGTCGTCATGACCGTGGCCGTTGTTGTTCTTGTTCTTGTTGTTGCCGTTGTTCCCGTTCCCGTTGTTCCCGTTGCCATTTCCGTTGTTGCCATTGTTGGCGTTCCCGCTGCCGCGGTTGCCGGACCCGCGGTCGCTGACCTTCTCGGTGCGGCCACTGTCGGCGGTGGCCGGTGGCGGGACGGCGCCCTGCGGGTTGGCGCCCGCGACGGCACCACCCACCTGCTCCTGCTGGCCGGCGACCCCGCTGACCCGTACCTCGCACGGCTCGCCGTCGAGGTGGAACCGCACCGGAAGCGCGTTGGCCGTCGCGTACGTCCCGGTCAGCGTGATCTTGACCGCCGCGCCGGCCGCGAGCGCGTCGGTGCCGGCGGGGGGCCGGACGACCACGTCCTGCCCGGCCTGCCGCCACGCCACCGGCTCGCCGTGGACCATCGTCTGGTCGCCGGGCAACGCGAAGGTCAGCGTCCAGCCCTGCCGGACGCGCCCGTCGTTGGTGAGGGTCAACTCGGCGTCGAACGCCCGGCCCGAGTCCGAGCGCAGCGCGTAGTCGACCTGGCAGGCCGCGGCCGGCTGGTTGCCCATGGCCAGGCTCGTCGGCTCGTCGCCGGTGGCCGGGCTGCCGGTGCTGGCCGCCCAGCCGACACCGGTGACCGCGAGCATGGCGGCACCGGCCATCGCGGCACCGACCCGACGGCGGACGCCCGGCGTACGCCCGGACCACCAGCGCCGCACCGGACCGGGAGCCGGCGTGCCGGTGGACGCCGGCAGCACCCCGGTCGCCGCGGCGCCCGGCAGGATCGTCGTACCGGCGAGGGCCAGGCTGCCGTCCGCGTCGCCGGCCGCCCCGACGGGGGCCGGCGACACCGGTACGATCCCGGCCAGCCCGACCGTGGTCGCCAGCGTACGGGCGACCTCGGCGCTGGTCGGCCGGTCGGCCGGTGTCTTGGCGAGGCAGCGCCGGACCAGGTCGGCGACCTCGTCGGGCAGTCCGTCGACGGGTGGCAGCGGCGCCGGGTCGGCGTGCCGGTGGTTACGCAGCATCTGGGTGGTCGTGTCCGCTTCCCAGGGCAGCCGGCCGGCCAGGCAGCGGTAGAGCAGCAGGCCCAGGGCGTACACGTCGGTGGCCGTCGAGACCTGCCCGGCGTCGAGCCGCTCCGGCGCCAGGTAGGCGGGGGTGCCGAGCAGCTTGCCGTCCGGGTCGGTGTCGCTCTCGCCGGCGAGGGCGGAGATGCCGAAGTCGACCACCTTGGCGCCGGTGGCGGTCAGCATGACGTTGCCCGGCGTCACGTCGCGGTGCACGACGCCACGGGCGTGTGCCGCGGCCAGCGCGGACGAGACCTCGGCGCAGACGGCGACCGCGTGCCGCCAGGGCAGCGCGCCGTACCGGCCCAGCCGGGCTTCCAGGGACTGCCCGTCGACCAGTTCCATGACCACGTACGGGACGGGTACGCCACCGGTCCAGTTCTCGCCGAAGTCGTAGACGTTGGTGATGTGTGGGTGGATCAGCCGGGCCGCGGCCTTGGCCTCCACCCGCAGCCGGTGCCGGAACGACCGCTCGGAGGCGAGTTTGGCGGCGAGCACCTTGATCGCCACCTGCCGGCCGAGCACCTCGTCGTAGCCGCGCCAGACCACCGACATGCCGCCGGCGCCGAGTTCCTCCACCAGCCGGTAGCGGCCGCCCAGCAGCTCGTTCCCCACCCCATGCATGATCCGATGGATGCCCCCGGAGCAGGGATTTCAATCGCGACAACCGAAATCGGTCAGCGGCACCGGCCGGCGCCGCGTCGGTCAGCCGACGGTCAGGAGCTGGTCGACCGGGGCGTACTCGTCGGTGAGGATGCGGGCGCCGTCGACGAAGCGGTCGAGTTCGGCGCCGGCGAGCAGGGTGGCCGGCTCGTCGATGGAGGTGTCGAGCCCGTGCCGCAGGGCGTTGAGGTCGAGCGGGGTGTCGGAGGCGACGATGAGGAAGTTGGCGCCCTCTTCGCCGGCGAGCCCGGCCGGCGGGGCGACGACGGCGATGTTCGGGAAGACGGCGGCGACGGTGGCGAGCTGGGCGCGGATGAAGCGCAGCGGCGGATAGTCGATCACGTTCATCACGTAGATGCCGCCGGGCCGGGTGATCCGGTGCACCTCGGCGGCCATCTCCCGGGTCGCCAGGTGCCAGGGCACGGTCAGGTGGCCGAAGGCGTCGCCGACGACGAGGTCGGCGCTGTCGGTGGGGCGCTCGGTGACCAGCATCCGGGCGTCACCGACGACCGGTTCGAGGTCGGGGCCGGGGCGTACGTCGAGTTCGCGTTCGCCGAGTTCGACCAGCCCGCCGTCGATCTCGAAGACGATGTTGTCGGTGCCGGGCCGGGTCGCGGTCAGGTAGCGGGGCACGGTGAACCCGCCGCCGCCGAGGTGTACGGCGTCGAGCGGCTGGCCGGGCGGTGCCATCACGTCGGCGACCGCTCCGATCCACTGGGTGTAGGCGAACTCCAGGTGGGTCGGGTCGGCGAGGTCGACGTACGAGTGGTGGGCCGAGTTGAGCACCAGCAGCCGCCCGGTGGAGTTGTCCGGGTCGACCTCGACGGACGCGCAGTGGTATTCGGTCTCCACGTCGCACGGGTCGGGGGCGACGGTGGAGACGGTCACCGCGCCCAGACCGACGATCGCGACGAGCACCTTGGTGCCGGTCCGGCCGGGGATCGGCACGCCGCCCTGCCGGCGCAGGTAGCCACCGACGACGAGGCCGGTGACGCCGAGCACCACGGCGAGCCCGAGGATGATCACGGTGCTGCTGAAGACGGCGACCAGCACGAAGCCGGTGCCCAGGGTGGCGGTGATCGCGCCGAGGGTGCCGATGCTGGACAGCTTGCCGACCACCTGGCCGGTGTGCCGCAGGTCGCCGAGTTGCAGCTTGACCACCAGCGGGGTGACCGCGGAGAGCAGCGCGGCGGGCACCACGACGGCCAGCGCGACGAGCAGCAGCATCCCGGGCGCCGCGCCGCCGCGCAGCAGCTCACCGGCGTAGCGGACGACCGGGAGGGTGACCGCGGTGGTGATCGCGGAGATCACCAGCGCGGGGGCGAGCAGGGTGCGCGGGTCGCGGCGGTCGGCGAGCCACCCGCCGAACCAGGTGCCGTACGCGATCGCGGCCAGCGCGATGCCGATGACCGAGCTGGTGACCTGGAGGGTCACCCCGACGTACGGCCCGACCAGGCGCAGCGCGGCGGTCTCCAGGACCAGCACGGCGCCGCTGGACAGGAAGACGAGCGCGGCGGCGAGGCCGTTCGGGAGCGGGCGGCGCAGCTCGTCGGCTGCCTCCGTGGTCGCGGTGTCCATCGCTGCGATGGTACGCAGCCCGACTGGGCGCTTCCGGTCAGACCGGAAGGTCAGATCATCGATAGATGGACGTGGTTGGTGTGGTCGCCGGCCGGACTGCCGCCGCCGTTGTAGTTGCTCCAGCCGGTGCCGGGCATCCAGATCTGGCGGTACCAGATCACGTAGAGCACGCCGAGCCGGCTGGCGTTCTTGATGTAGAACGCGGCGAGGTTGTTGCCGTAGGTGCGGTCGCCCCCGGTGGCGTGCACGTTCTGGAAGCCGCTGGTCGCGGCGGAGAAGTCACAGGCCCGCCCCTTGGGGTGCTCGCCGCTGCCGCCGCTGCGGTAGCAGGAGACGTAGCGCTTGAAGCCGGCCACCTTGGCCTCGTTCATCGCGTGCAGGGTGCGCGGGGTGATGCATCCGGAGGTGGTGGGGTCGTCGACCGTGCACGACTCCTTCGGCCAGGAGCCGTTGGAGTTGCGCGGCGCGGGCTTGGCCGCCGGCGAGTTCGCGTTGACGTAGCCGCCGCTGGCCCCGCCGCCGACCGCGGCCAGCGCGCGCTCGGCGTCCTTCTTCTTCTTGGCCATGATGGCGAGCTGCTTTTCCTGCTCCTTGACCTCGTTGTCCATCGCGGCCTTGGCCCGGTCGGCCTGCTCGCGGGCCTGGGTCAGGGCGACCAGCTGCCGGTTCTCGTGCCGCGCGATCGTCTCCAGGCCGGCGGCCCGTTGCAGGAACGCCTCGGGCGACGCGCTGTTGACCATGATCATGACCGCCGACATCCGGCCCCGGCGGTAGGACTCGGCGGCGACCAGGGCCACCTCTTCGGTCAGCGCGGCGAGGTTGGCCTCGACCTTCTGGAGCTCCAGGGTCAGTTCGAGCTGACGCTTCTGGGAGTTTTCCAGGGCCGCCTTGGCCTCGACGTGCCCCTTGGACGCCGCTTCGAGCGCGTCGCGCAGGTTCTTGCTGCCGCCCTCGTTGGGCGGCGAGCCGGGTGCGGCGAGGACAGCGCCGCCCGGGGAGCCGACGAGGACCGCCGTGGCGGTGAGGACTGCGGCGAACAGCGCCACCGCGCGGCGCCGGAGCAGGGCCGTCCTGGGCACGAAAGTGGATCCTTCCGTCGGCCGCCTGAGCCCCCCGGCCGGGTCGCGCACCATGCGTGGCGCCCCTGTCACTTTCGGCGGCGACCCCGCGCACCGGTGCTAATGGCGTCGGTCGGCGACGCCACCGGGCGGAGACCGCCGGCCAGCATACCGGACGACGCAAGGGCGACGTGCGATCCACAGTGGAAGATCCACGCTTTCGAAAGTAGGCTAGCCTTGCCTAACTGACTGTGCGCGAGGAGAGCGGATGCTCAGCTCCGAAGCCCGGATCGTCACCGACCGGCCCGGCCGATACCTGACCCAGCTCTGCCGGCACTTCGCTCACAAGATCACCACCGAGTGGACCGACGAGCGCGGTTTCGCCGACTTCGGCTTCGGCACCTGCACCCTCCTCGCCGAGGACGGCGCCCTGGTCCTGCGCGCCGAGGGCGCCGACGAGCCCGGCCTGTCCCGCGTCGAATACGTCGTCGGCGACCACCTCGAACGCTTCGCCGCCCGCGACGGCCTCACCGCCCACTGGAGCCGCCCCGCGCCGGCCTGACCACCCCACGACGGCCATCGGCCGTGGGGATCACACGCCGGCCGTACGCAGCACCTCGCGCACCTCGTGCCAGATCTGCTCGGTGGCGGCCGCCACCAGGCCACTCCCCTCACCGCTCGCCTCGTACGGGCTGCCGTCGAGGCGGCACGCCACCCCGCCCGCCTCCCGGACCAGGAACGAGCCCGCGACGTGGTCCCACGGCAGGGTCCGCCAGAAGACGGCGAAATGCTGCACCCCGGCGACCAGGTCGGCGTACTCCCGGCCGGCGCAGTGCACCCCGGGCAGCACCTCACCGAGCACGCTCGCCCGCTCCCGGAACGCCTCGCGCACCCCGGGCGGGAAGAACCGGGTCATGATCGGCCCACGCAGACCACCCGCCGGTGGCGGGTCGGCGCTGATCCGCATCCGCACCCCGTCCACGTACGCGCCGGAACCGGCCTCGGCGACGGTCAGGCTGTCGCGCACCGGGTCGTGGATCCAGCCGGCGACGGTCGTACCGTCCCGCACCAGCGCCACCATGATCGCGAACGGCGTACGGCCGGCGGCGTAGTTGGCGGTGCCGTCGATCGGGTCGACGACCCAGACCGGGTCGCTCCCCCGCAGCCGGGCGAGCAGCGCCGGATCGGCCGCCACCCCCTCCTCGCCGACGACCACCGAACCGGGCAGCAGGGCGGTCAGCCCGGCGCTGAGCACCTCCTCGGTGCGCTGGTCGGCGACGGTCACCACCTCGCCGGGCGCCTTCTCGGTGACGTCGGCGGCGGACAGCCGCCGGAACATCGGCAGCACGACCTCGGTGGCCGCCTCCCGGATCAGCGCCGAAACGTGCTCGATCATCCGTTGCGCGGGGGCAGCTTGACCACGCTGACGAAGAACTCGTCGATCTGGCGTACGACCGCGATGAACCGCTCGAAGTCGACCGGCTTGGTCACGTAGGCGTTGGCGTGCAGCTGGTAGCTGCGCAGGATGTCCTCGTCGGCCTGCGACGTGGTCAGCACCACCACCGGAATCCGGCAGAGCTGCTCGTCCTTCTTGATCTCGGCCAGCACCTCGCGGCCGTCCCGGCGCGGCAGGTTGAGGTCGAGCAGGATCAGGTCGGGGACGACCGCGTCGGCGTACTTGCCCTCACGGCGCAGGTAGGCCAGCGCCTCGGCGCCGTCGGAGACGACCTGGAGCCGGTTGCGCAGCTTGTGCTCCTCGAACGCCTCCTGGGTCATCAGGACGTCGCCCGGGTCATCCTCGACCAGGAGCACCTCGATCGGGCTCCTGCCATCGGCGGGTGCGGTCACGCCACAGTCTCCTTCACACCGTCCGGCCGGTCCGCCGGCTCGCCGTCCCCGGTGTCGGCCACGTCGGACCCGTCCGGCTCGTCGGGTGCCGGCTCGTCGGCGACCACGGGAAGAGTAAAGCGGATGGCGGTCCCCCCGGTGACCTCCGGGTCCACCCAGATCCGGCCACCGTGATACTCAACGATCTTCTTGCCGATCGCCAACCCGATGCCGGTGCCCGGATAGGCGTCCTTGGAGTGCAGGCGCTGGAAGATCACAAAGATCTTGTCGGCGAACTCCGGCTCGATCCCGATGCCGTTGTCCTGGCAGGTGATCTCCCACTCGTCGTCGACCCGACGGGCCGAGACGTTGACCCGCACCGGTTCGTCCGGCCGCCGGAACTTGATCGAGTTGCTGACCAGGTTGACCAGGAGGTTGGTCAACAGCGGCTCCTCGCCGTGCACCACCGGCAGGTCCGCCCAGGTCACCTCGCCGCCGGCGTACTGCCGGGCCGCCTCGGTCTGCCCGGCCACCTGGGTCATCACCTCGTTGAGGTCGACGTCGGTGAAGCCGGTGGTGAGCCGGCCGATCCGGGAGAACGCCAGCAGGTCGTTGATCAGGCGCTGCATCCGCTGCGCGCCGTCGACCGCGAACGCGATGTACTGGTCGGCCCGCTCGTCGAGCTGCCCGGCGTAGCGGCGCTGCAGCAACTGGCAGAAGCTGGCGACCTTGCGCAGCGGCTCCTGCAGGTCGTGCGAGGCCACGTACGCGAACTGCTCCAGATCGCGGTTGGACCGCACCAGTTCCTCGGCCTGCTTCTGGAGCTGACTGTTGATCCACTCGATGCGGGTCCGGGCCTCACGCACCTCGGCCAGCTCGGCGGCGATCCGGCGGCGCATGCCGTCGACGTCCCCGGCCAGCGCGGCCAGCTCGGGCGGGCCGACGCCCTGGATGTCGCGCTGGTAGTCGCCCTCGGCGACCAGGCGTACCTGGCTGGCCAGGTGGGTCACCGGGTCGATCACCAGCCGGTTGATCAACAGGATCAGCGCCGCGGCGGCGATCAGGACCACGGCGGCCGCGGTCACCAACAGGACGACCAGGGTGTTACCGGTCTGCCGGGCGTCGGCCGCGATCTGGTTACGCAGCGCCAGGATCTCCGCCTGGAGCTGCTGCACTTCCGAGCGCAGCACGTCGAAGCGCACCCGGGCCCGCTCGTCCAGCAGCGACTGGGCCGCCTCCGTGCCCCTGCTGTCGACCGCCTCGATCACCGGTACGGCGATCTCCAGCCGCCACTGCTCGGCCTGGTCGCGGATCTGCCCCACCCGCCGCCGGATTTCCGGCTCGTCGGTCAGCAGGCCGTCCATCTGGGTCAGCAGGTCACGCTCCTGCTCGACGCCGCGCTCGTACGGCACCAGGTCGACCGGGTCGCCGCTGACCGCGTAGCCCCGGATGCCGGTCTCCTGGTCGAGCAGCGTGCCGAGCAGCGCCTCGCTACCGGTGCGCAGCGGGCCGCTCTTGTCGAGCAGGGTGTCGAGGTGGGTGCGGTTCTGTGCGGCCTGCACCACCCCGATCGTGGCCAGCGCGGCCAGCAGGACCCCGACCAGCACGCACATCGTGGTGACCCGCCGGCGCAGCGTCCACTTCCGGCCGTTCACCGCCCGCCGCCCCGGCTCACCAGCAGCATGGCGACGTCGTCGGCGAGCGGGCCGCCGTTGGCCAACTCGGCCCGCCCGACCAGCCAGCCGGGCAGTTCGTCGAGCGGCACCCGCGCGGTGTCCGGATGGCCGACCAGCTCGGTCAGCCCCGGGACGTCGAGCCGCTCGCTGCCGCCCCCCACCCGCCCCTCGATCAGGCCGTCGGTGTACATCAACAGGGACCAGTCATCACTGTCGAACTCCAGTTCGAAGGCGCGTGGGGGCCGCGGCCGGACACCGAGCAGGAGCCCGCCGGGGGCGGGTACGGGCGCGACCCGGCCGCCGGAGAGCAGCAGCGGCGGCGGATGGCCGGCCAGCCGTACGGTGGCCCGGTTGCGGGACAGGTCGAGGCGGACCGCGGCGACCGTCGCGAAGATCTCGCGGAGCCGGCGCTCGCTCATCAGGACCTGCTCCAGCGCGGGCAGCACGGCGTCGTCGGGCACCCCGGCGAGCACCAGCGCCCGCCAGGCCACCCGCAGTTCGACGCCGAGCGCGGCCTCGTCGACCCCGTGCCCGCACACGTCACCGACGATGAGGTCGACCCGGTCGGGCGTGGTCTGCACCACGTCGTAGAAGTCGCCGCCGATCAGCGCCGCGTGCCGGCCCGGCCGGTAGAACGTGTGGACCTCGACCTCGCGGGTCGTCATCAGCGGCTGGGGCAGCAGGCCGCGTTCGAGGCGGGCCGACTCGGCCTGGCGCAGCTCGGCCTCGCGCAGCCGGCGGGCGTTCTCGTCGGCCCGCTTGCGCTCGACCGCGTAGCGCAGCGCCCGGGTCAGCAGCACCCCGTCGACCTGGCCCTTGACCAGGTAGTCCTGGGCGCCTTCGGCGACTGCCCCGACGCCGAGGTGCTCGTCCTGACGGCCGGTGAGCACGCAGACCGCCGCACGGGAACTCATCGCGAGCACCTGGCGCAGCCCGTCGAGCCCCTGCGAGTCGGGCAGGCCGAGGTCGAGCAGTACGCAGTCGACCGCGCCGATCTGCTGGCGGGCCTGGGTGATGCTGGTGGCGACGACCAGGTCCATCGCCGCGTCGGCCTCGGCCAGCAACTCGCCGACCAGGAACGCGTCGCCCTCGTCGTCCTCGACGAGCAGCACGCGCAGCCGCTCGACCTGCGGAACCGGTAGTCCCGCACCGAGCCGGGCCCGCGGCGGGACGACGGAGGAACCGGTCACCACGGCACCCCTTCGGATCGCATCTGCGCCACTCTTCCCGGACGGTCGCTGATCGTCGGTCGCGGCAACCCGGTAAGGGTCGCGTGCGCCCACGCTATGCGACCGCCGGGCCGGGCGGCCACCCGGTCCGGTCCCGCTGGCCCCGGCGCCCGCTCTGACGGATGATGACAGCCCGCCGTTCGCAGGAGGCAACGTGGCCGCACCGCTGCTCCCCCCGGCCGACCGGGCGCTCGCCCGCCCGTCACGGCGGGTCACCGCCGCGGCCGCCGCCCTGGCCGCGCTCGTGGTGGTCGGCGCCGTCGGCCTGCTGGAGATCCGCCCGCCGCGGCCGCGGCCCGCCGACGCGCCGGCCGCACAGTTCAGTGCCGGGCGGGCGGAGGAGCACCTGCGGGTGGTGGCGGCCGAACCGCACCCGGCCGGCAGCGCGGCGAACGACCGGGTACGCGAGCACCTCGTCGGCACGCTGCGCGGGCTGGGCCTCGCGACCGAGGTGCAGGACACCGTGGCACCCGAGGCCGGCCAGCTCAGCGGTGCGGCCGGCGGCGCGACCCTGGCCCGGGTCCGCAACGTGGTCGCCGTGCTGCCCGGCACCGACCCGACCGGCCGGGTCTTCGTCGTCGCGCACTACGACTCGGTGCAGCTCGCGCCCGGCGGCAACGACGACGGGGCCGGCACGTCGACGATCCTGGAGGTCGCCCGCGCGATGACGGACGGGGCACGCCCCCGCAACGACGTGGTCTTCGTGCTCACCGACGCCGAGGAGGCGTGCCTGTGCGGGGCCTCGGCGTTCGCGTCGAGCCACCCGTTGGCCCAGGGCGGCGGGGTGGTGCTCAACCTGGAGGCGCGGGGCAGCACCGGTCCGGTCATCATGTTCGAGACGTCGCGGGACAACGCCGCGCTGGTCGGCGCGTACGGGCGGGCCGCGCCGCACCCGGTCGGCACCTCGTTCGCCGTCGAGGTCTACCGGCTGCTGCCCAACGACACCGACTTCACCGCGTTCCTCGCCGAGGACTTCGTCGGGCTCAACTCCGCCTATCTCGACGGCGGGGCGAACTACCACACTCCGCAGGACACGGTCGGCTCGGTCGATCTGGCCAGCATCCAGCACCACGGCGACAACACCCTGGCCCTGGTACGGGAGTTCGGGTCGGTCGACATCGCCGGCCTGACCGCGGACGGGGACGCGACGTACTTCCCCGTACCGGGCGGTCTGGTCCGCTACCCGGGCTGGTTGACCTGGCCGCTGGTGCTGCTGGCCGGTGCCGCGGTCGGTCTGCTGGCCTGGCTGGCCCGCCGGCGCGGACGTACGACGTGGTCGAAGTTGGGCGTCGGCTTCGAACTCTGGGCGGTGCCGATCGTGGTCGCCCCGGTCGCCGCGCAACTGCTGTGGGCGGGGCTCACCGCGATCCGGCCGGGGTACGCCGAGCTGCTCGACCCGTACCGTCCACAGTGGTATCGGCTGGCTGTCCTCGGGCTGACCGCCACGATCGTCCTCGCCTGGTACGCGCTGATCCGCCGGCGGATCGGACCGGCCGCGCTGGCGATCAGCGGCCTCGGCTGGCTGGTGGCGCTCGGCGCGGTCCTCGCCGCGCTCGCGCCGGGCGGTTCGTATCTGGCGACGCTGCCGGCGCTGGCGACGGCGATCGGCGGAATCGTCGCGCTGCTGGTCCGCCCGGGCAGCGTCTGGGCGGTGGTCGCGGTCACCGCCGGCGCGGCGGTGGGCGTGCTCGTCCTGTTGCCGACCGTGGTGCTGCTCTTCCCGGCACTCGGCATGGCGATGGGCGGCGCCGCCGCGGTCTTCACCGTGCTGCTCGGCATCGCGGTGCTGCCGGTCGTCGACCTGCTGCATCCGGAGGCCGGCGGGCAACGTGGACTGGCGGCCCTGGAGGCCCGGCGGGCGGCGGCCGTCCCGACGCTCGCCGCCGGCCTGGCCACGCTGGTGTTCGCCGGGGTCGGACTGGCCGTCGACCGGTTCGACGCCGACCATCCGACGCAGACCCACCTCATGTACGCCCTGGACGCCGACACCGGCACCGCCCGGTGGCTCAGTCGGGAGGCCGACCCGCAGCCGTGGACCGCCGGATACGTCGACGGGCCGGCCTCGATCGCCGACGAGTTCCCCGCCCTGGCCGCCCACGAGCTGCTCGCCGGCCCGGCGCAGGCGGCCGCTCTGCCGGCACCGGCCGTGCAGACGGTCAGCGACACCACCACGGCCGGGGTCCGCACGCTACGGGTCAGGCTGGTGCCGCAGCGCCAGGTACGGCTCGCCGCGCTGCACGTCGACCAGACCACCGCGACGGTGCGGTCCGCGACGGTGGCCGGGGTGCCGGTGCCGGTCGAACCCACCGACGACGACCGGTGGAGCTTCGGCATCGTCTTCCACGCCCCGCCGCCGGAGGGAGTGGAGATCGAACTGACCCTGGCGGCGACCGGACAGCCGGTGGCGCTGCGGGCGGCGGACGCCAGCGACGGCCTGTCCGGGCTGCCGGGCTTCCGGCCCCGGCCGGCCGATGTCGGGATCGTCGGCTCGCACAGTTCGGAGATGCTGATGGTGGCCCGGACCTACCGCCTGCCCCCGGCGTAGCCGGGGCTGACGCGGCGCGGTCATAGCGGACAGGATCTGACCGGAACAGCTCCTACGTTGGTGCCGAAGGCCGCCGTGGCGGTCGCGGACCGACGAGGAGGACCGGAATGGAGCAGGTGGGCGACGACAAGGTACGCGCGGTGCCGACGCCGTACGGGACGGTGACGCCGTACGTGGTCGTACGGAACGCAGGCGCGTTCCTCGACTTCCTGGTGGCGGCGTTCGGTGCCGTGGAGCGCGGGCGGGTGCCGAACCCCGACGGCACGGTCGGACACGGCGAGGTCATGATCGGCGACTCGGTCGTGATGTCGTTCGAGGCGAACGAGCACTGGCCGCCGACACCGGCCTTCCTGTCGCTGTACGTCGGGGACTGCGACGCCGTCTCACGGTCGGCGACCGCCGCGGGAGCCACCGTCGTCACCCCGCTGGGCACGAACGCGTGGGGTGACCGGGGATGCCGCCTGAAGGACCCGTTCGGCAACCTCTGGTGGGTCCAGACCCACGTCGAGGACGTCCCCGAGTCGGAGATGTACACCCGGATGGCGAGCCCGGAACACGAGGAGTTGATGCGCGTGTCGACCGAGACCCTCGACGGGTTCATGCGCTCCGTGCGCGGGGCCGGCGTGGCCTGATCCGGCGGGTCAGCGGCCGGACGACTTCCAGCGGAAGTGGACGAAGAGGCGACCGAAGTTGTCGGAGTCCTTCTCCACCCGGTGGTAGAGCTGCTTGATCTCCTTCTGGTCGAGGAAGCGCAGCACCCGCTTCTTCAACTGGCCCGACCCCTTACCGGGAATGATCTCCACCAGGGTGGCCTTCTTGGCGACCGCCTCGTTGATGATTCCGCGCAGCGCCCGGTCGATGTCCTGGTTCCGGTTGAAGATGTCGTGCAGGTCGAGCTTGAGCTTCATCGCGCGGCTCCCGGCTGCTCAGAATCCATGACGGCTGCCGTCGGCATGATCGGTCCGCTCGCGTGCTCGCTCATGACAGCAGATGGTAGGCCGGCCGCCGGGAGCGGGAAACCTGCTCACGGCGGCCGGCCGGTGGTTCAGCGGTTGACCCGGTTCTCGACCCGGCGCAGCGCGGCGGAGTATTCGGCGTTCTCCTCGGCGCGCATCGCCACGGCGAGGCGCAGGTGTCCGAGCGCCTCGGCCGGCCGGCCGAGACGTTCGAGGGTACGGCCGAGCACGTGGTGCGCGTAGTGGTCGCTGGGGTCGCTGACCAGCATCGCCCGCAGCTGCTCCTCGGCCCGGTTGAGCTGGGCCGCGCCGAAGTACGCGCGCGCCAGCAACTGCCGTACCGCGGTGTTGCCGGGCTCGGCGGCGACGATCGGCTCGAGCAGTTTGGCCGCGTACGCCGGGTCGCCGGCCTCGAAGAACAGCTCCGCCCGCCGGTACTCCTGCAGAAGATCCATGTTTCCGCCTCCCGGTTCGGTCGTACCCGTGCGGGTGGCACAACAACGGGACAAGCGGTCCTCTTCCCCGCGTCGCGGCCGGCGGGTGGCCCGGCCAGGTCAGGCCCGGTCGCTGCGGACCGGTCGGTGCGGGCGGACCGACCAGGCGCGGACCCCGCCGAGGATGCCGGCGGTGTTGGGGACCACCACCACGTCGTCGCCCATCCGGGCCAACTGCTCGGGGCGGATCAGCCGGGAGTTGCCGCCGCCGAGGTAGAGCCGGTCCCACAGGAACACCGGGCGCAGGCCCTCGACGACGCCGCGTACCCGGCGGGACCAGAACGTGTCGCCGAGCCGGCGGCGTTCGTGCTCGCCGACGTACGTGTCGTAGCTCTGCCCCCAGCGGACCGGCGCCTGCGACAGCTCCAGGTGCGGGGCCAGCACGCCGCCGTCGAACAGTGCGCTGCCCAGGCCGGTGCCGAGGGTGAGCACGAGTTCCAGGCCGGTGCCGGCGACCACGCCGGCGCCGTGCACCTCGGCGTCGTTGAGCACGAGTACGGGCACCCCGAACGCCTCGGTCAGCCCGGTCTGGGCGTCGAACCCGAACCACTGGGCGACCAGATCCTGGTCGACCTTGGTGCGCGGGCCGGCCCGGGTGATGTAGTGCGGGGTGGCCACCACCACGCCGTGCCGCAGCATGCCGGGCATGCCGACGGTCACCCGGTCGGCGGCCGGCAGCTCCGCGGCCAGGTCGAGCAGGGTCTTCACGAACAGCGACGGGGGCAACGGGTAGGGGGTCGGCACCCGCAACGGGCGGGCCCGCATCGTGCCCTGCTCGTCGAGCACCGATCCCTTGATGCCCCCGCCGCCGCAGTCGATCGCCAAGGTCGTCACCACAGGCACAGTCTGCACGGCGGGTACGGGTGCGCGGGATAGCATCTCCCCCTGATGGCTGCCACCCTGATCGCACGCGGGCTCGTCGCCGGCCACGGCGACAAGATCCTCTTTTCCGACCTCGATCTCGTCGTCGCGCCCGGCGACGTGGTCGGGCTGGTCGGGGTCAACGGGGCCGGTAAGTCGACCCTGCTGCGCATCCTCGCCGGCCGCCAGCCGGCCGAACAGGGTTCGGTGCAGCTCAACCCTCCGTCGGCCACGGTCGGCCACCTGCCGCAGGAGCCGGACCGCCGGGCCGGCGAGACGGTCCGCGCGTTCCTGTCCCGGCGTACCGGGGTCGCCGCCGCCCAGCGGGACATGGACGAGGCGGCCGAGGCACTGGCCACGGGCACGTCCGGGGCCGACGACCGGTACGCCGCCGCGCTGGAACGGTGGCTCGACCTGGGCGGCGCCGACCTGGCCGAACGGGCCGAGACGGTCGCCGACGAACTCGGCCTCACCGTCGACCTCGACCAGCCGATGACCACCCTCTCCGGCGGGCAGGCGGCCCGGGCGTCGATGGCGTCGCTGCTACTCAGCCGCTACGACGTGTTCCTGCTCGACGAGCCGACCAACGACCTCGACCTCGACGGGCTGCGCCGGCTGGAGGAGTTCGTCACCGGGCTGCGGGCCGGCACCGTACTGGTCAGCCACGACCGCGAGTTCCTGACCCGTACGGTGACCCGGATCGTCGAACTCGACCTGCCCCAGCAGCAGGTCCGGCACTACGGCGGCGGGTACGCCGCCTACCTGGAGGAGCGCGAGGTGGCCCGCCGGCACGCCCGCGAGGAGTACGAGGAGTACGCCGACACCCGCGCCGGCCTGGAGGCCCGGGCCCGCACCCAGCGGTCGTGGATGGAGAAGGGCGTGAAGAACGCCCGCCGCAAGGCGACCGACAACGACAAGATCGGTCGCAAGTTCCGGTCCGAGGCGACCGAGAAGCAGGCGGCGAAGGCCCGGCAGACCGAGCGGCTGATCGAGCGCCTGGAGGTGGTCGAGGAGCCGCGCAAGGAGTGGGAGCTGCGGATGGAGATCGCCGTGGCGCCGCGCGCCGGTGCGGTCGTCGCGGCGCTGCGCGGTGCGGTCGTACGCCGTGGCGGGTTCACCCTCGGGCCGGTCGACCTCCAGATCGACTGGGCCGACCGGGTGGCGATCACCGGCGCCAACGGGTCCGGCAAGTCGACGCTGCTCGGGGCGCTGCTCGGCCGGCTGCCACTGGAATCCGGCAGCTCGGCGCTCGGGCCCGGGGTGGTCGTCGGCGAGGTCGACCAGGCGCGGGGACTGTTCCTCGGCGACGAATCCCTGCTGGACGCGTTCGGTGCGGCCGTACCCGCGATGGTGCCGGCGGACGTACGGACGCTGCTGGCCAAGTTCGGGCTGCGGGCGGCACACGTGCTGCGCCGGGCGGCGACGCTGTCGCCGGGTGAGCGGACCCGGGCCGCGCTGGCCCTGTTGCAGGCGCGTGGGGTCAACCTGCTGGTCCTCGACGAGCCGACCAACCACCTCGACCTGCCCGCGATCGAGCAGCTCGAGTCGGCGCTGGCGAACTATCCGGGCACGCTGCTGCTGGTGACCCACGACCGGCGGATGCTCGACGCCGTACGGACCACCCGGCGCATCGAGGTCGAGTCGGGCCGGGTCGTCGCCCGCTAGCCCTTGTGCGGCGCCGGTTCCGGGCGACAATCAACGGGTGATCACATGGGAGTACGCACTACTTGTGCGACGGCGGGTACCCCGGATGCACGACACCGGGTGGGAGCTGACCTACACCTGGTACGGGCCGGACGGCCAGGTGCTGGACGTCACCCCGTACGGCGACACGGCTCTGGCGCATCTCAACCGGGCCGGGTCGCAGGGCTGGGAGCTGGCGTCTGTGACTGAGGACACATCCATGCAGGGCTCCAGCGAGTTGCACCGCTACCACATGAAACGGTCCAGGACGACGGGGCCGCCGCGGCAGCGTATCCGCAGCTCAACGCGGGCGGTTCGGCGCAACTGACGGGAGCGGCACCATGGCCAGGACCCACACCTACGAGCTGTCGGTGAACTGGACCGGGGACCGGGGCACCGGCACCAGCGCGTTCCTGGCCTACGACCGGACACACGAGATCGACGCGCCGGGTCGGCCCATGCTGCCCGGCTCGTCGGACCCGGCGTTCCGGGGCCAGGCCGACCGGTGGAACCCGGAGCAGTTGCTCGTCGCGTCGCTGTCCCAGTGCCACATGCTGTGGTACCTGCACCTGTGTGCCGACGCGGGCGTGGTCGTCACCGGCTACACCGACCAGCCGGTCGGCACGATGGTCGAAGAGGCCGGGGCCGGCGGGCAGTTCACCGGGGTCGAGCTGCGGCCGCGGGTCACCGTCACCGAGGCCGGGATGGTGGAGCGGGCGACCGAGCTGCACACGGCGGCGCACAAGCTGTGCTTCATCGCCCGGTCGGTCAACTTCCCGGTGACCCACCGCCCGGTGGTCGAGGCCGCCTGAGGTCAGCGCCTCTTGCCACCCTTCGAGGTGGTCTTGCGGGTCTTCGGGTTGTTGTTGGTGCCGCTGTTGGAGTTGTCGGCCGAGGTCGGTGACGCGGTCGGGGTCGGCGTCGGGCTGGGCTCCTTGGCCGGGGTCCAGCCGGCGGGCGGTGTGTTGCGGCCGGCCGACACCCATGACCAGGCGACGAACCTGCCGTTCACCATGCGACCGCAGTCCGGCACCTCCGACTTGCGGCGGTCCTCGGCGTCGCAGTCCTCGACCTCGACGCCCGATCCACCGGGCGGCGTCTGTGGTGCCGGGTCGCCACCGCAGCCGGTGACGAACACGAGGGTGGCCGCGAGTGCCACGGTCGAGGCGAGTGTGGACAGTCGCATGCGGACCTCTTTCGGATCTGGGTGGCGGCGTCGGCCATCGACCACAGTGACCTATCGATGCAACACCCGGACCGGGTACGTGTCGGCAGGTCAGCCCCGGTTGCGCGGATGCTGCCTGGCGGTCCGCTCGTTGCCACGCCGGTAGTTGCCGGTCCAGCGGGCCATCACCTGCTGTGGGTCGTCGTCGACCTCGGCCAGGAACTCGGCCGCCCGTCCGCCGCGCAGGGTGGTGGCGCTTCGCCCGTGGTGCGTGATGACGACCGACCCGTCGGCCCGTGTGATGTAGTCGAATCCCTCCGCCCGTCCCATGCCCCGAGATCCTGCCAGCACCACCGCGTCGGGCCCATCGATTTCCGCACGCTCAAGATCCGCGTGATCAGGGAGTTTGCCGGACGGCGCGCCGCCGACACGCGGGAAACAGTCCCTGATCACGGGGATCTAGGCGGGGTAGGTGGTGGTCTCGATCGCTTTCAGGGCGGGCCAGACGCGGGCGCCGGGGGCCAGGTTCAGGTGGGCGGCGGCCGCGGGGGTGACGTCGGCGGCCAAGGGGATCGGGCCGGCGAGTTCGATCCGCAGGTTGTCGCCACTCGGAGCCACCGCCACGATCGTGGCCGGCCAGGTGTTGCGCGGGCTGCCGTCGGGCTGGCGCGGATACAGCGCGACGGCCGACGGGCGGAACGCCACGAACACCTCGCCGTGCTGCGGCTCGGCGGTGGCCAGCCGGAGGCCGCCGGCCAACTCCACCGTGGTGCCGTCGGCCCGGCCCCGATAGAGGTTGAGGCCGACCAGCCGGGCCACGTAGTCGGTCCGCGGTCGGGTCGTGACGGTGGCCGCGTCGCCGGACTGCACCACCCGGCCCTGCTCGACGATGACGAGCCGGTCGGCGAGGACCATCGCGTCGAGCGGGTCGTGGGTGATCAGCACCGTCGCGCCCGGGTGCTCGGCGAGGTGCCGGTGCAGGTGGACCCGGGTGTCGAGCCGGGTACGCGCGTCGAGGGCGGCGAGCGGTTCGTCGAGCAGGAGCAGGTCGGGTCGTACGGCCAGGGCGCGGGCGAGGGCGACCCGCTGGGCCTGCCCGCCGGAGAGCTGCCGGGGCCGGCGCCGCGCGTGCTCGGCCAATCCGACCCGGTCGAGCCAGCCGGCGGCGTCGGCGCGGGCCTGCTGGCGGGACACGCCGCGACAGCGCGGACCGAACGCGACGTTGTCGAGCGCGGTCAGGTGTGGAAAGAGCAGGTAGTCCTGGAAGACGACGCCGATCGAACGCTTTTCGGGGGCGACGAACCGCCCGGCGTCGGGATCGTCGAGCCGCCGGCCACCGATCGTGACGTGCCCGCCGTGCAGCGGCAGCAGGCCGGCGAGGGCGCGCAGGGCGGTGGTCTTCCCGGCGCCGTTCGGGCCGAGCAGTGCCACCACCTCGCCCGGCGCGGCGGTCAGCGGCAGGTCGAGGGTGAAGCCGGGCCGTTCGACGACCAGGTGCGCGTCCAGCAGTTCGGTCATGGGCTGGTGATCCACCGGTCGCGGAGGCTGGCGAGGATGGCGACCGAGACGACGAGCAGGACGAGGCTGAGCACGATGGCCGCCTCCAGGTCCTGTTCGAGGGCGAGATAGACGGCCAGTGGCATGGTCTGGGTGCGACCCGGGAAGTTGCCGGCGAAGGTGATGGTGGCGCCGAACTCGCCGAGGGCGCGGGCCCAGCACAGGACCGCCCCGGCGGCGATGCCCGGGGCGACCAGCGGCAGGGTGACCCGCCGGAAGGCGGTCCACCGGCCGGCGCCGAGGGTCGCGGCGGCCTCCTCGTAGCGGGCGTCGGCGCCGCGCAGCGCGCCCTCGACGGCGATGACGAGGAACGGCATGGCCACGAACGCCTCGGCCAGCACGACGCCGGTGGTGGTGAACGGCAGCGTGATCCCGAACGTCTCGTCGAGCCAGCCGCCGATCAGGCCGCGCCGGCCGAACACCAGCAGCAGCGCCACCCCGCCGACGACCGGCGGCAGGACCAGCGGGACGGTGACCAGGGCCCGTACGAGCCGCCGGCCGGGAAAGGTGGTGCGGGCCAGCAGCCAGGCCAGCGGTACGCCGAGCAGCAGGCAGAGCAGGGTCGCGGCGGTCGCGGTGACCAGCGAGAGCCGCAGTGCCTCCAGCACACCGGGCGCGGTGAGCCGCTGCGGGAGGCTGGTCCACGGTGTCCTGATCAGCAGCCCGGCCAGCGGCAGCACGAGGAAGCCGAGGCCGAGCAGGGCGGGCACGGCGAGCACGACCGGCACCCGCGCGGTCCCGCGCCGGCGCCGGCCGCGCCGGAGGCGGGTGACCGGCCCGGCTCCGGCGGTCTTGGCGCTGGTCGGCGGCACGGTCAGGGCGCCTGGAACCCGGCTTCGACCAGGACGGTGCGGGCCTTGTCGCCGAGCACGTACGCGACGAACGCCGCCGCCCCGGCGCTGTTGGGGGCCTGCTTCAGCGCGACGATCGGATAGTCGTTGACCGCGCCGGCGGACTCGGGGAACTCGATGCCGTCGACGTCGGCGGCCGCGGCCCGGGCGTCGGTGCGGTAGACCAGCGCCGCGTCGACCTCGCCGAGCCTGACCTTCGACAGTGCCTGCTTGACGTCCTGTTCGAGGGTGACCGGGGTCAGCGCGGTGCCGGCGGCGTCCAGCGCCGTCTTCGCCGCCGCGCCGCACGGCACCTGCTCGGCGCAGAGCGCGACCTTGGTGTCGGGCTTGGTCAGGTCGGCCAGGCCGGTGATGCCCTTCGGGTTGCCCTTGGCCACCGCGATGACGAGCTGGTTGCGTACGAAGACCTGCGGCTCGGCGGCGTTGTCGCCGGCGTCGGTGACGGTCTTCATGGTGGCCGGGCTGGCGGCGGCGAAGACGTCGGCGGGCGCGCCGGCGGTGATCTGCTGGGCGAGCTGGGAGCTGCCGGCGAAGCTGAAGGTGATCGTGACGCCCGGGTTGGCCGCCTCGAAGTCCGCGCCGATCCGGGTGAACGACTCGGTCAGCGAGGCGGCGGCGAGCACGGTGATGCTGCCGGTCACCGCGCCCGGCGAGCCGTCCGCGTCCGGCCGTGGGTCGTCGTCACCGCCGCCGCAGCCAGCCGTGGCCAGCAGCAGGGCACCGACCGCCACACTCAGCGTCCATCTCCGACCGCGCATCCGCGCTCCCCTTCCCCGTTTCGACCGGGCCGCTGGTCAGCGGGCCCGTTCCACCACGACGGTGGTCGACTTGATCACCGCGACGGCGGTCGAGCCGACCTCCAGGCCGAGGTCGTCGACGGCTTCCCGGCTCATCAGCGACACCACCCGGAACGGTCCGGCCTGGATGTCGACCTGGGCCATCACCGAGTCGCGGGTGACCGCGGTGACGATCCCGCGCAGCCGGTTGCGGGCCGACGAACGGCCGGCGTCCTCGTCGGGGTCGTCGGCCAGCGACTTGGCGAACCGGGCCAGGTCGACGCCGGAGACCGTGCGGTGGCCGTGGTCGTCGCGTTCGGCGGCGAGCCGGCCCCCGTCGATCCAGCGGCGGACGGTGTCGACGCTGACACCGAGGAGTTCGGCCGCCTCGCCGATCCGATAGGTGGTCACCTCGCCACCCTATGGCCGCATCTGCGAGTTGAAAAGCTCTGATCCCCCGCAGATGCCGGGGGGATCGCCCTCCCAAAGCCGCTGATGCGGCACACCGCCGGCCGGCGGGGCTGGGGAACCCACCGGCCGGCGGGGCCGGTGCCGGACGCTGTCCGCGAGGGCACGACGTACGTCGTCCGGCATATTCCGTCGCCGGCCCGGGCCGGGCCGTGACCCGGACCGGCGACGGGGTCAGTCCCGGCGGCCGATCGTGGAATAGAGCAGGTGGCCGCGTACGACGAGGCCGGAGGCCGGGTCGGTGGCGAGGCGGCCGATCTCGTCGAGGTCGGTGTCGGTGAGGGCGCCGGTGGTGAGGCGGTCGCGGTGTTGGGCGATGTTGACGCTGACCAGGGCGAGGCCCGGGCTGCCGGCGTACCAGACGGGTGTGTGGATCGCGGTGTCCAGGTCGCGCAGGCCGGCGGCGCGCATGGCGGGGTGGATGCGGACGGCCCAGGTGAGGTCGGTGCCGGCGGCGGCGAGGATGTCGCGGGCGACGGCGTGCTGGTAGACGGCGAACAGGGTGCGGGCGCCGGTGGTGGGGGCGTCGATGACGGCGGTGTCGGGCTGGATGGCCCAGTCTTCGACGCAGAGGACGCCGCCGGGGGTGAGGGCGTCGGCGAGGCGGGCGAGGATGCGTTCGCGCTGTGGCAGGTGCATGAGGACGAGGCGGGCGTGGATGAGGTCGTACGGCGGTTTCGGGACGGGGTCGGTGGCGATGTCGTGGGCGAGGGCGGTCAGGCGTGGGTGGCGGGGAATGAAGGCGGGACGGATGTCGGTGGCGAAGACGTGTCCGCCCGGTCCGACCTCCTCGGCGAGCCAGGCGGGTACGGCGCTGCCGCCGGCGCCGATTTCGAGGCAGCGCCGGCCGCGCAGGTCGAGGTGGGCGAGCCGGCCGATGGTGACGTCGTCGAGGAGAGCGGCGAGGCTGGCGAGCTGGTTCGGTGCGGCGGGGTGGTCGTTGTCGTAGGCGTAGTGGTCGTGCCTGGTCAAGGGTGGGTGCTCCAGGATCGGGCCGGTGGCCGGCGATGCGTGGGTACGAGGGTGGCCGGGGGCACGCCCCCGATCGCGCTGGGCGTGACGTGCCCCCGGCCGCGGGGTGGTGCGGCTCCCCGCCGGACGGGACTCAGGCGGGGGCGGGTGCCAGGTCGAAGGCGGCGACCCGGTCCGGGGCGAGTCCGGCGGGGATCGTGCCGGCGCCCTGGAGGACGGCGATGGCGCGGGCGATCCGTTCCGGGTCGAGTACGCCGGCGCGGGCGTTCGACAGCACGTACGGCTGCATCAGCGCGACCTCCTGTGCGGCGGCGGCCGGGTCGGCGGACGGGACGTGCTTGTGCAGGATCTGGCCGGCTTCGTCGGGGTGGTCGATGGAGTAGACGAGTCCTTCGAGGATCGCCTCGGTGAACCGGCGTACCAGGTCGGGGTCGTCCTTGATCAGGGTTATGGGTGCGATGAGGGCGTTGCCGTACAGGTCGGCGATGACGTCGGAGTACGGCAGCAGGTGCACCGGCCGCCCCTGGGCGGCCTTTTCGACGGTGCCCCGGGCGACGGTGAACTGGCCGATGCCGTCGACCCGGCCGGCGGCGAGCAGCCCCGGGGTCTGCTGCGCCGGGGAGTTCACCCACTGCACACTCGCAGGGTCGATCCCGGCGAGCCTGGCGTACGCCGGCCACAGCAGCATCGGCGCGCCACCGGGCACCCCGCCGACCCGCTTGCCTACCAGGTCGGCCGGGGTGGTGATGCCGGACGACTCCAGGACCGTGATCGAGTTCAGGGTGCGTTGCTGGATCGCCGCGACCGCGCGTACGTCGCCCTGGTAGTCACCCTGCCCGAGGGTGATCATGACGCCGGACAGGTCGTTGGCGGAGAACTGCGCCTGCCCGGCCGCGAGGAGTTTGAGGTTGTCGGCCGATCCCTGCCCGGGCTTGATCTCGACCTCGATCCCACGGTCGCGGAAGAAGCCCTTCTCCAACGCCACCCAGGCGTATGCTTCCCGGCCGAAGCTCGCGAACGCGGTCAGGTAGACCACCCGGTCAACCCCGTCCGGCTGCCGGGCCGGCGCGGCGGTGCAGGCGGCGGTGACCGCGAGCAGCCCGGCCAGGATCGCCGTACCGGCGCGGCGGGCGGGTCTGTTGCGCATCTCTGTTCACTCCAAACAGGACAGGGTTGGCGAGGCATGGACACGCCGGCGCCCCGCCCGGATCGGCCGGGCGAGGCACCGGCGAGGTCATCGGGTATACGGCAGCCGGCCGACGCCGGCCCAGATCGGCACCCGGGGGTGGGCGCCGGGCGCTTCGAGGTCGCCGGGTTCGGGCCACCAGGCGTCGACCGGTACGACCCCGGGTTCGAGGAGCCGCCAGCCGGCGAACAGGTCGGCGACCTGGGCCCGGCTACGGAACGTCAACGGCGTACCGGTGCGGGTGTTGTACTGCGCCACCACGCCGACCGTGGCCGCCGACATCTCGTCCGGCGTGGTCAGGTGGGAGACGACAAGGTGACTGCCGGGTGCGGCGACCGATCGGAACCCGGCGAGAATCCGGGCCGGGTCGTCGGCGACGAAGTGGAGGACCGCGACGGCGAGGACACCGACCGGCTGGTCGGGGTCGATCAGGTCCTGGGTCGCCGGGTCGGCCAGGATCGCGTTCACGTCGCGGATGTCGGCCTGCACCATCGCCGCGCGGTCGTCACCGGCCAGCAGGGACTGGCCGTGGGCGACGGCGACCGGGTCGATGTCGACGTAGACGACCCGGCCGTCGGGGTCGGCGGCGTGCACGATCTCGTGGACGTTGCCGACGGTCGGCAGCCCGGAACCGAGGTCGACGAACTGCCGTACGCCCTCGTCGAGCAGGAAGTCGACGGCGCGGCGCAGGAACGCCCGGTTGGCCTGGGCCCAGCGGCCGGCGTGCGGTTCGGCGGTGAGCATCTGCCGGGCGAGCGCCCGGTCGGCCGCGAAGTTCGCCGAGCCGCCCAGCAGCGCGTCGTAGACGCGGGCCGCGCTCGGCCGGTCGATGTCCACACCGGACGGATGCCGGTCGTCGGCGGAGTCGCCGCTCATCCGGACACCGGCCCGTGCAGTGCCGACCAGCAACCCATGGTGGTGTGCCTCCCCGGTGGTGGGCTCCGGGCGGCGCTTCCGCCCGGCGATGTCCCCACTCAAGCCGCCGTCGCCGATGTCGTGGAGCCCCGTACGCGGGGAATGACAGCGCGGGCCGGGTCACGACATCTTTATGACAAATAGCGACATTGGCGCCGGTGCACATATCGGCCGGGGCACCCGCGTGGACCCGCCGGGCCGGCGGCGCGGATCGGTAGGGTCGTCGGATGCTGAACCGGGATCTGGAGAACATCGCGCGGACGGCCCTGGCGGCACACCTGCCCGGAACGCACCTCGGCAGGCTGGAGCCGCTGGGCGAGGGCGAGGACAACGTCGCGTACGAGGTCGACGGCGAACTGATCCTGCGCGTCCGCAAGGAGGCCGACCCGGCACCCGCGACCGAACGGGAGGCCCGCCTGCTCGCCACCGTCGCCGACCTGTCGCCGCTGCCGGTGCCGACGCCGCTGTTCGCCGCGCCGGAGCTGGGCTGCCTGGCGTACCGGAAGGTGCCGGGAGTGCCGTTGCTGGACCTGCCCGACCGCCTGGCGTACGCCGCACCGGTGGCCGCCGCGATCGGCCGGCTGCTCGGGGCACTGCACGCCGTACCGGTCGAGCGGATGGCCGAGGTGGCCGAACCGGACCACCAGCCGCTGCCCGACTGGCTCGCCGAGGCCGTGGAGAACCACGCCGCCCTGGCCGGCCGGCTGCCGGCGGAGCACGGCGCGGCGATCGGGGCGTTCCTCGCCGCGCCGCCGCCGGACGGCGGGTACGTCCCGGTCTTCTCACACAACGACCTCGGCGTCGAACACGTCCTCGTCGACCCGGCCACCCGGACGGTGACCGGCGTCGTCGACTGGAGCGACGCCGCGATCGTCGACCCGGCGTACGACTTCGGCCTGCTGTTGCGCGACCTCGGCCCGGCCGCGCTCGAGACGGCCCTAGACGCCGCCGGGCGCACCGGCCCGGACCGCGACGGGCTGCGGAACCGGGCCCTCTTCTACGCCCGGTGCGGCGTGTTCGAGGACCTCGTCTACGGCTTCGAGGCACCGGACCGGTCGGCGTACGTCGACAAGAGCCTCGCCGCGCTGCACTGGCTGTTCCCGGCACCCGGCGGCGACTGAGGCGGTCGGCCCCGGACCGGATGCCCGTCCGCACAGGGTTGTGTGCACGAAACGTGCGCCGGTGGCGCCGAGTCGGCGAGGGAGCGCCGGTGCCGCCGTCGATACAGTGGACGGTGCCGGATGGGTCGCGTACGCCGAGTTCGCGGAGGATGGGTGTGGACCGTCAGTCGGGCGACCTCGTCGAACTGGGTGGCGGTTGGAGCCTGTGGCCGTGGTTCTGTCTACGGGCCGCCGGTTTTCCCGTCGACCTGCTCGAGCCGCTGGCCGACCCGCGACTGGCCGCGCTCGCCGACGACCTCGGCGCCGCGCCGGACGCCGAGCGCGAGGCGGCCTACCGGACGCGGTTCGACAGCGCCGGGGTGGCCCTCGGCAGGGCGCTGCACCGGGCCGCGAGCGATCCGCTGGTGCGCGAGGCGGTCGCCTGGCAGAACCCGCAGGCGCTGACCACCGGCTTCGACACGCTGCTGCGCCGCGACCCGGGCACGGTTTCGCGCACCGGCCGGCACCGCAAGACCGAGACGCTGGTGACCAGCTACCTGCACCGCTACTGCGCCAAGAACGACACGATCGGCTTCTTCGGCCCGCTGCGCTGGGGCCGGATCGACCCCGACCGGCCGCTGCCGGTCGGGCCCACGGACGACGGCACTCCCGGCTCGCGCACCCTCTACCTCGAAGGCTGGGCGCTCGCCGCGCTGGGCCGGGCGCTGGCCCCGCCGCTGCGGCCGTGGCTGGTCCCGCGGCTGCTGCCGCTGCTGCGCGCCGACGGGTCGTCGCTGCGGATACCGCTGGCCGCCGACGTACCGCTCGATCCGGTGTCGGCGGCGGTGCTGACCGCGTTGCGGCCCGGCCGGACCGCCCGCGAGGTCGTGGCGGCCGTGGTGGCCGCCCCGGATGCCCCGACCGGTGACCCGGACCGGGTGTGGACGGCGTTGACCGGCCTGCACCGGGCCCGGCGGATCGAATGGACCCTGGAGGCGCCGGCCGACGACCTGCGGGCCGCCGAGACGATGCGGGCCGTCGTGGCCGGGGTCGACGACCCGGCCGTACGCGACCCGGCGTTGCGCGCCTTCGACCGGCTGGCCGCCGCGGCCGGCGGGGTGGAGGCGGCCCGCGGCGCCCCGGACAAGGTGGTCGCCGCGCTGGACACGCTCGGCACCGTCTTCACCGAACTCACCGGCGAGGCGTCGGTACGGGAGGCCGGCGCGCTCTACGCCGGTCGCACCCTGGTCTTCGAGGAGTGCCGCCGGCCCGACTCGGTCGTGCTCGGCCGGGCCGCGCTCGATCCGCTGCGTGGGCCGCTCACGCTGCTGCTCGACAGCGCCCGCTGGTACACGGCGGCCGGGGCGGCCCTCTACCGGCGCACCCTGCGGACGGTCTTCGACCGGCTGGCGGCCGGCCGGGCGGACGGGGTGGTGCCGCTCGCCGAGTTGTGGCTCACCGCCCGTGGCCCGCTGCTCGACGCCCCGGACGCCCTGGTCCGCCCGTTGACCAGGGCGCTGCACCAGCGGTGGGAGCGGCTGCTCGCCGTGCCCGAGGGGGTGCGGCGGGTGGCGCGTACGTCGGCCGAACTGCGCGCCGGTTTCGCCGAGGTCTTCCCGGCCGGCCCGCCGGGCTGGGCCGCCGCCGTCCAGCACAGTCCCGACCTGATGATCGCCGCACCGGACCTCGACGCCGTACGCGCCGGCGACTTCGACTGGGTCCTCGGCGAGTTGCACCCGAGCTACCACACGATGCGCTACGCGAGCTGGGTCGACTGCCATCCGGAGCCGGAGGCGCTGGCCGCGGCGATGGCGGCCGACCTGCCCGGCGGCGTGGTCCGGATCGGTGCGACCGGGGCGCAGGGCGGCACCGCGACCAGGTTCTCGCGGCGGCTGCTCGGCCCGGCCGACCGGCGGCTGGTCTTCGCGCCGGACACCTGTGACGCCGACCCGGAACGCGACCTGGTGGTCGGCGCCTGCGACGTCGTCGACGTCGGGGGCCGGCTGACCGTCCGCCGGCACGCCGACGACCCCGGCTTCGACCTGGTCGAGGTGTTCGCCGACCTGATCGCCGGCAACCTGATGCCGCACTTCCGGCTGCTGTCGCCGGCGCCGCACCGGCCCCGGGTCACCATCGACCGGCTGGTGGTCAACCGGGAGACGTGGACGTTCCCGGCGGCCGCGCTCGGGTTCGCCGGGGACGCCGACGAGGCGCGGCGGTTCCTGGCCGCCCGCCGCTTCGCGGTCGGGCACGGGCTGCCCCGGCACGTGTTCGTCCGCGCCACCGGTGAGAAGAAGCCGGTGCACGTCGACCTCACCAGCCTGGCTTCGGTCGAGGTGCTGGCGCGGATGGTGCGCCGGGCCGACCGGACGGCCGGGTCCGAGGCCCGGGTGACGGTGACCGAGATGCTGCCGGCGCCGGACCAGATGTGGCTCGCCGACGCCGACGGCCGCCGCTACAGCGCCGAACTGCGGTTCGTCGCGGCGCCGTCCCGCTAGCGCTACCGGTCGACGGGGTCGGCGGTGGCGACCACCGGCCGGTCCGGGTCGCTCTCCGGCGGCGGCTTCGGACCGTCGGTCGCCGTACGCAGGTTGGGGCGGGCCGCCAGGCAGGCCAGCGCGCCGAGGGCGGCGACCACGACGAGCAGCAGCATCGCCGTACGGGCCGTTTCGGCGGTGACCGAGACACCGGTGCCCTGGAGCACGGCGCCGACCGCGGCGGAGCCGATCATCGAGCCGATCTGGAGCGCGGTGACCAGTACGCCGGACGCCGCGCCGGCGAGTTTCGGCTGCACGCCACCGAGCGCGACGACGGCCAGCGGCGTGAACAGGAAGGCGTTGCCGATTCCGATGACGCTCATCGGCGCGACGAAGGACTGCCAGGTGGCGCCCTCGTACATCGCGGTCATCGCCCACAGCATGCCGCCGGCGGTCAGCACCGCGCCGACCAGCAGCAGGTGCTTGCCCTCGACGCGTTCGGAGAGCTTGCCGGCGACCGGGTCGAACAGGGTCGAGAAGAGCGAGGCCGGCACGATCACCAGGCCGGCGGCGAGCGGGTCCATGCCCAGCACCGACTGCAGGAAGAGCGACAGCACCAGGACCAGGCCGATGACGGTGCCCGAGGTGGTGAGCGAGAAGGCGTTCATCAGCGTGTAGTTGCGGTCGCGGAAGAGGCCGAACGGAACCAGCGGTTCGCTGTCCTGCCGGCCGCGCTGCTGCACGACGAAGGCGGCGAAGAGGACCCCGGAGCCGGCGAGCAGCGCCCAGATCCAGCCGTTCCAGGCGTATCGCTCGCCCTGGCTGATCGCGAACGTGAGGCAGAACAGGGCGGCCGAGGCGATGAGTACGCCGAGCAGGTCGAGCCGGTGCCGGCGTTCGGGGCGGGTCTCCGGGATGACCAGCCAGGCGAGCACCAGCATGGCGACGCCGAGCGGGGCGTTGACCAGGAAGACCCACCGCCAGTCGAGTGCGCTGACCAGCACCCCGCCGACGACCGGGCCGGTGACGGCGGCGACGCCGCCGACCGCGCCCCGGATGCCCAGCGCCATGCCGCGCCGGTCGGCCGGGAAGAACTCGACCAGCAGCGCGAGGGTCTGCGGGGTGAGCAGGGCGGCGCCGAGCCCCTGCGCGGCCCGGGAGGCGATGAGCTGCCCCGGGGTCTCGGCCAGCCCGGCGGTGAGGCTGAAGAGGGTGAAGAGGGCGACGCCGATCACGAACAGCCGGCGCCGGCCGTAGAGGTCGCCGAGCCGCCCGGCGGTGATCAGCACGACCGCCAGCACGAAGATGTACGCGCTGATCGACCAGACCACCTGGTCGGTGGTGGCGTCGAGGTCGGCCATCACGCTCGGGATCGCGACGGCCAGGACCGCCACGTCCAGTTGGGTCAGGAAGTAGGCCAGCGCCAGCACGGCCAGGATCGCCCACGGGTTGCCCCGCATCTTCGTCATCTCGGTCCGCTCCGTGGGTGCTCGTCGGTCGTGGTCAGGGCCGGGCCGCTTCCCGCCACAGCATGGGTGGGATCTTGTTGGTGCGTTCGACCCGGCCGAGGGCGGTGACCCGTTCGGTGGTGATCGCGTCCGGGTGGTGTTGGGCGATGACGCCCAGGTCGTAGAACTCGCGGAGCAGCCGCTCGTGGACCGCGCCGGGGTCGGCGTCGCCGGTGAAGTGGACGGTGAGTTGCCGTACGGAGTGGCGGGACTCGGTGCCGCGGGTGAGCACCAGCTGGGCGTCGCGGACGCCGGGTTGGGCGCGTACGACCGAAAGGGCCTCGCCGATCCCGACGAGGGCGCCGTGCAGTTTGATCGCGTCGTCGGCGCGGCCGAGTACGCGCAGCGCGTCCGGGCGGCCGCAGCGGCATTCGGCGGGTGCGACCCGGTCGCCGAGGCGGTAGCGGACCGTCGGCACCGTCCATCCGGTGCCGCGCCGGGAGAGCAGGGCGCCGGCGTCGTCGGGTTCGATGACCTGGTCGGGCATCAGGTGCAGCACCGACAGGTCGCAGGCCGGGGTGTTGGTGGCCATCACGTACGTCTCGACGGAGCCGTAGTTGCCCCAGAAGCCGATGTCGGGGAAGGCGGCGCGGACCGTCTTCTCCTTGTCGTCGGTCCATGGCTCGGCCATCCAGATCAGCTTCTTCAGCGGCAGGACGAGTCCGGAGTCGAGGACGCCGCGGGCCAGGTCGGCCAGGGCGGTCGGGGTGCCGCAGACCGCGTCGACGCCGACGTCGTTCCACATCGGGATCCAGTCGGCGATCTCGGCCGGCGAGTGTGGGCCGGCCGGGATGATGTCGCAGCGGCTGTGCTCGGCCAGCGCCTGCATGTAGTAGTGCGAGGCCCACATCCGGCCGGGGGTGAACAGGTTGAGCATCAGGTTTCCGGGGGCGAGCGGCCGCCACTGGCGCAGCAGCCGGTCGTGTGCCTGGTGGTAGCTGACGAAGGTCAGCTTCGGCCGCCCGGTGGTGCCGCCGCTGGACATCAGGATGCCGCCCCCGTCGCGCGACATGTGCCGGGAGATCGCGAGGATCTCGACCGGGCCGGTCACCGCCAACCCTTCCAGGCCGGCGGCGTCGTCGGGGACCGGCGCGCCGCCGTGGTCGGCCAGCCACCGGGCCTGGGCGAGGATGTCCTGCCAGGGCAGGCGGCCGATGGTCACGCCGGGCCTCCCCCGCCGGCCAGGAAGGCGGCGTGGCCGGCCTGGTATGCCTGGAAGCGGGACCGGACGATGGATCCGGCGATCCGGTCCTGCTCGGGGTCGCCGTTGAAGGCGACCGCGCCGTCGAGCTCGATCTCGGAGATCCAGTACCGGTCGCCGTCGATGAGGAAGTCGACGCAGAAGTACGGGGTGGGCAGCCGGGAGGCCGCGTAGGCGATCGCGTCCTCCAGGTCGGCGGGCAGGCTGGCGTAGCCGCGCTCGTGGCGGCCGCCGACCGCCTTGGTGACCATCAGGCAGTAGCCGTCCTTGACGCCCTCCAGCACGGTGTGTGCCCGGCCGTCGACGCAGTAGACCCGCTTCTCGTGCACGCCGGGCAGGTAGGGCTGGGCGACGAGCGCGGTGTCGGAGCCGCCGGCCAGGCCGATGACGCCGCGCAGGTCGTGGACGTTGTGGACGACCGAGATGCCGAGCCCCATCCCCCAGTAGGCCGGCTTGACGATCATCGGGTAGTCGAGGTTGGCGAAGGCGGGGTCGAAGTGGCCGCTCATCGCCTCCCGGCCGCCGATCACGCGTACGGTCGGCAGCAGCGGCACCGGGCTGTTTCGCAGGTGCAGCATCGTGGCGGTCTTGTCCTCGCCGATGTAGGACAGGGCGGGCGGGATCGGCAGGTAGAAGCCGGCCCGTTCCAGGATGGTGAAGAGGAAGAGCTGGTTTTCGACGTCCTGGCTCTGGTGCGGTAGCGAGTAGAGCGAGGTGACGAAGATGGTGTCGGCGGGTGTCACCGGGTCGCCGTTGAGGTAGAGCCTTGGCCGGGTCGCGTCGGTGGTGTCGACCGCGATCTCCTCCGGCTTGTTGAGCGTCATCTCCAGGCCGAGGTCGGCGGCCACCTTCCGGTAGGGCTCCCAGACGGCCTCGTCCTCGGCGCGGCGCTGCCAGGCCGTGCCCCGGTCGGGGTAGATCCAGCTCAGCCGGCGGGCGGGGGACGCGGCGGTGGTTTCAGCCATCGGCTTCACTCCCATGGATGCGGGCCGGCTCGGCGACCCGGGCGACGAACTCGCGGACCGTACGGGTGAACCTGTCGCGCTCCTCGACGAACGGCAGGTGTCCACTGTGGGCGAAGATTTCCAGCCGGGCGCCCGGGATCGCGTCGGCGAGCCAGCCGCCGACGGCACCGGGATAGACCTGGCTGCGGGCACCGTGGACGAGCAGGGTCGGGACGCCCAGCCGGGAGACCCGTTGCCGCCAGTCGGCGGCGACCGCGTCGGCGAGCAGCGCGCCGACCGCGGCCGGGTCGCACCGGCCGGCCTGCGCGACCAGGTCGGCGACGACCGCCGGATCGGGGTCGGCGCCGGCGGCGAACGAGCCGCGGACCAGGTTGTCGGCGAACGCGCCGTAGTCGGCGGCGATGGCCTGCCCGAACTGCGCGGCGGCGGCGGTGGTCAGGTTGCCGAAGGCCGGGAAGGGCCAGCCGTCGTCGCCGACGAGGCACGGGGTCTGCTCGACGGAGACCAGCCCGGCGGTCCGGGCGGCGCCGAAGCGTTCGAGGTAGCCGTACGCGACGGTGGCGCCGAGCGACCAGCCGAGCAGGGTCACGTCGCGCAGGTCGAGCGCCTCGACGGTGCGGTGCACGTCCTCGGCGGCGGCGGCCAGCGACGCCGTACCGCCGGTGTTGCGGCCGTGGCCGGGCAGTTCGACGGTGACCACCCGGTGGTCGGCGGCGAGGTCGGCGACGGCCTCGGCGAGGAAGCCGGCGGTGGCGGCCAGCCCCGGTACGACCAGCAGGGTCGGGCCGGTGCCGCGGTCGTGGTGGATGCTCATCGGGATCCTCCGGAAAGGCCGAGGCGGTGCCGCAGCAGCGGTTTGTCGATCTTGCCGACCGGGGTACGGGGTATCTCGTCGACGAACCGGACGGTGCCGTCCAGCCCGTGGGTGCGCAGGATGTCCTCCACGATCTTGCCGACCTCGTCGGCGGACCGGCCGGGAGCGGGCCGGACCGCGACGGCGACCTGGGCGGCGTACCGTCCGGGGTGGACGGCGAGGCAGACCGCGGTGTCGACGGCGCCGGTGCCGGCGATCTCGTCGTCGAGCATCGGGGCGAGCACCGGCCCGGCCGGGGTGGCCAGCGCCTCGGAGACCCGGCCCAGGATGCGGTAGGAGCCGTCGGGTCCGCGGCGGGCCACGTCGCCGGTCCAGAACTCGGGGGTGCGGAAGGTGCGGGCGTTGGCCTCGTCGTTGCCGAGGTAGCCCTCGCTGGTGCAGTCCGACCGCAGCACCAGCTCGCCGATGTCCGGCTCGGTGCCGACCGCTTCGGCGAAGGGTTCCAGGCGGGTGCCGACACCGCGTACGGGGATCATGCCGGCGTCGGCCTGTACCTCGTCGGTCATGTTGCCCAGCGCGAGACCGAACTCGGTGGAGCCGTAGATCTGCCGGATCCGGATGCCGAGCGCCTCGTCGGCCCGCCGGATGACGGCCGGGGGCAGGTAGGCGCCACCGCACAGCGGCCGGCGCAGCCGGGACAGGTCGACCTCGCCGTCCGCCGCCGCCACCAGGTCCTCGTAGTGTTTCGGCAGCGCGCTCATCACCGTGATCCCGTACGCGGCGAGCTGGCGCAGCAGTACGTCCGCCGGGGCGGCCGGGTCGGCCAGCACCAGGCGGGCCCCGGACAGCAGCGCGGCGAAGACGTGCAGGTCGGTGGCGTGCGCGACGTCGAGGGTGTGTCGGCAGAGGAACGCGTCGGTGTCGCGGATGTCGACGTCGGCGATCCAGCGACGGCGCTCCCGCACGAACTTGTCCTGCCGCCAGGCCATCAGCTTCGGGAAGCCGGTCGAGCCGGAGGTCCACAGGGTGCGGAAGATCCGGTGGTGCACCTCGGTGGCGAGCTCCGCGAGCGGGTCGGCGGCGCCCAGCTCGTCGAGGCCCACGGTGGGCGGCCCGGGCGGCAGCTCGCGGTGACCGTCGGTCACCACCAGGACCGGCTCGGTACGGTCCAGCGCGGTGCGCAGGTCGGCGGCGTCGAAGTTGCCCATCAGCGGTACGTAGCGGGCGCCGAGCCGGGCCACGGCGATGATCAGTGCGACGTATCCGATGCTGTTGCGCATGGCGAAGGCGACGCTGTCGTCGGCGCGTACGCCCCGGGCGGCCAGGCCGCCGCCCAGGCGGTCGACCAGCGCGACCAGTTCGGTGTAGCTGACCGCGTCTCCTCCCGTGGTCTCGACGGCGGGTGCGTCGGGGCGGGCGGCGGCGACCGCGCGTACGGCACCGTAGAGCGTGTCCGGCTCTTCGGCGGTCATGCCGTCCACCCGGCGTACGTGGCGAACCGCCAGTCCTTGGCCAGGCAGTCGACCTGCGCGTAGCCGGCCTGCCGCAGCCAGTCGAGTTGGGTGTCGACGTCGATGCAGATGTCGTGCTTCATCCGCTCGCGGCCGGCGGCCCACTCGTCGGCCGGCGTCTCGGAGTCGTGCACGTGCTTCTCGTGCTGGCGGTCGTAGAGCGCCTCGATCGCCGGGGTGGGCGCGAGCACCTGCTCGACGTTGACGAACAGGCCGCCCGGGCGCAGTACGTCGCGGATGCGGGCGAACAGGTCGCGCTTGCCCTCGTGCGGCAGGTGGTGGATCGCCAGGCCGGAGACGACGGCGTCGAACGGGCCGACCGGCAGCGGGTCGGTGAGGTCGGCGACCAGCGTGCGGACGTGCTCGACGGTCTCGAAGCGCTGCACGGCCTTGGCCAGCATCGGCTGCGACCGGTCGACGAGCAGCAGTTCGGCGTCGGGCAGCCGCTCCAGCAGCGCCGCGCTGAGCAGGCCGGTGCCGGCGCCCAGGTCGAGGATGCGGGGCCGGCGGGGCACCGACATGGCGACCACGCTGACCGCGCTGCCGTAGAGGAGGTCGAACGACGGGATCAGTTGCCGCCGCAACGCGTCGAAGGTCGCCGGATTCCAGAGTTCGGTGGTCACAGGTCTCCCCCCATCAGCCTTACGGCAATGGATCGGTCAGGGCTGGGCGGTGGCCGAGCTACGCCCCAATGGGCGGCCGGATTCGCGCCAGACATTGACCGTGGTGCAGTGGTTTCACCCGGTCTCCCCTGCTTGCCGAGATCCAGAAAGAATGCACCCGGCAGCAATGCCACCTGGCCACGTCGCCGAGCATCACTATAGACGATGATCATTCAGTTAGAAACGGGTAGATCATCCGACGAACCCGGCGGATACGGGCCCTTCGAATTCACGTCCGTCGCACCGTTGCCACATTGCGGAGAGTGACTGTCGGGAGGGTGACATCCGGGGTGGCACATGCCACCCACCAGCGGATTGACACCGGGCGGGCGATTCGGAAAGACTTACCGTCCACAACAGAAGATGCGTGCACCGTGGGGAAAGTCCGGTCGAAGTCCGGCGCTGGCCCGCAACGGTAGGCCGTCGAGCACTGCAATGTGCCCGGCGGTGAGCCCGAATGCCCACCTGCGCGCAAACCCGCTCCTCACCCGTCGTGGCCCACGGGACGGAGTCCGGATAAATCCCCACCGCGCATCGTGAGCGCAGGGACCTCCGGCCTCGTTACCTTCGGGCCGGAAAGGCGTGCCCACACATGGTCCGCTCGCTATCCCGGCACAAACTCCCCGCCCTGCTGTGCGGCGTACTCGCCGCCGCCCTGACCGTCGCGACACCGGCCGCCGCGGCCGCCGCCCCGCCGACCCTGAGCCGCTCCGACGCCGCCGCCGGCTGGCTGGCCCGGCAGATGGTCGACGGCGAGCGCTTCGAGACCGAGTTCGGCGGCGTCAGCTATCCCGACCAGGGCCTCACCATCGACGCCGTCTTCGCGTTCGCCGCCGCCAAGGTCGCCGACGAGAACGGTGCCAAGGCGCTCACCTGGCTCGCCCGGCCGGAGATCCTCACCGGCTACGTCGGCGACGGCAGCACCGAGGCATACGCCGGCGCCACCGCCAAGCTCACCCTCGCCGCCCAGGTCCGGGGTGCCGACCCGACCGCGTTCGGCGGCGTCGACCTGGTCGCCCGACTGCGCGGCCTGGAAGACCCGTCCGGCCGGTTCTCCGACCGGTCCGCGTGGGGCGACTACAGCAACGCCTTCAGCCAGTCCTTCGCCCTGCTCGCCCTCGACCGCACCCCGGCCGGCGCCCCCGCCACCGCCGCCGCGTTCCTGGCCGGCAGCCGCTGCGCCGACGGCGGCTACCCGCTGCTGTTCGCGCAGGCCACCTGCGTCAGCGACGTCGACGCGACGGCGCTGGCCGTGCAGGCCCTGCTGGCCGTCGACCGGTACGCCGACGCGACGGCCGGGCTCGCCTGGCTGACCGGCGTACAGGCCGCGAACGGCTCGTTCGGCAACGCGGCCGGCGAACCGAACGCCAACAGCACCGGCCTCGCCGCCCAGGCGCTGTGGGCCGGCGGGCGGCTGATCTCCGCCGCCAGGGCGAACATCTTCCTGCTCGGCCTCCAGGTCGGCTGCTCCGGCCAGGTGGCCGACCGTGGCGCGGTCGCGTACACCAGCGCCGGCTTCGACCCGGCCACCGCGCCCCGGGCCACCGCCCAGGCCGTCCCGGGGCTGGCCGCGGTCGGCTTCGCGAAGCTCTCCGCCACCGGCGCCCGCGGCGCCGCGCCCACCCTGGCGTGCCGGTGAGTACGGCGATCGCGCGGACCCGACGCTGGGCCGCGACCCTCGCCGCGCTCCTGGTGCTGACCGCCGGCCTCACCGTCGCCGAGCCGGCGCCCCGGGCCGCGCACGCCGCGGCCTGCACCGGGACGACCGGCGTCACGGTCGTCGTCGACTTCACCGCCTTCGGTGGGTCGATCGAGGTACGGTGCGCGCCCGGCGACCCGGCCACCGGGCTGGCCGCCCTCCAGGGCGCCGGCTTCGCCGTCACCGGTACGGCCCGGTGGGGGCTGGCGTTCGTCTGCCGCCTCGACGGGCTGCCGACCGCTGCCACCGAACCGTGCGTCAACACCCCGCCGGCCAGCGCGTACTGGTCGTACTGGCACGCCCCGGCCGGCGGCAGCTGGTCGTACAGCACGCTCGGCGCCAGCAGCTACAACCCGGCACCGGGCACTGTGGAGGGATGGTCGTTCGGGTCCGGCGCGGCCCCGGGCATCTCGCCCCCGTGACCCGCTGACGATCCGGGCCGGGCGGCTTCCCCCCGCCCGGCCCGGATGTGTCGGCCCGCTCCCGTACCCTCCCGCCAGGCATTTCGGGTTCCGGTGGAGGAGAACGGGTCATGAGCAGTCTCGGTGTGCACTTCGCGATCGACGAGGAGGCGGCGGCCCGGCTGCTGTCGGCCGACGACGACGCGGCGGTGATGGCGATCGTCACCGGGATCGAGGAGGCCTGGGACGAGGTCGACCACTGCGAGACCGACAAGGCCTGGGACGCGATCCACCGCTGCCTTACCGACGGCCTGCTCGGCTACGACAACGGCGACTATCCCCTCAACGCGGCGGTCCTCGGCGGTCTCCAGGTCCACGAGGACGACGACTACATCGTCGGCCTCCTCACCCCGGACCGGGTACGCGACGTCGCCGAAGCGCTCGTCCCGGTCGACCGCGACCGGCTGCTCGCCGGCTACCGGGCGATCGACGTCGAGGACTACGGCGTGAACCACGGCGCCGAGGACTTCGAATACACCTGGGCGAACTTCACCGATCTCGTGGCCTTCTTCCAGCGCGCCGCCCGCGACGGCAAGCACGTGATCTTCACCGTCGACCAGTGAGCGTCGGCGACCGCTGTCACTCCAGGTGGAACGTTGCCGACCCCCGTTCGGCGGCCGTGCCCACCGGCTCGATGAACAGCAGCCCGGTGCGGTGGCGGACGTACCGGCCGGGGAAGTTCCCCGATTCGAGCGAGATCCCGGCACCGTCGGCCAGTCCGGGCCGGCGGACGAAGCTCGCGTCGGCCCGGAACAGGGCCGAGCCGTCGTCGCGCTCCAGGTGGATCTCGTAGTTGCGGTGCCGCAGGTAGTGGCCGGGGAAGTTGGTCGACTCCAGGGACACCGACCCGGAGCCGGCCAGGCCGGTGACGATCCGGAACTGGGAGTCGGCCAGGTTCGTCACGTTCGGCTCGATCCGGCCCCGGTAGGCGAAGTGGCGGACGAAGTTGGCGGCGAGGTCGTGCGAACGCAGCCGTACCGGGGTCGCGCCGTCGGGGACCGGGATGCCGAAGTTGGGCGTGCCGTCGGCGTTCCAGTACAGCTTCTGGATACGGGTCCGCCGGTTCGGGTCGTTGAGCGGGTCGCCGGTGATGTCCCGGTAGTTGCGGTCGTGGTAGACGAGGATGTCGCTCTGCCCGTCGTCGGACGTGGTGAACGAGTTGTGGCCGGGACCGTACTGGCCGGTGGCGGCGTTGCTGGCGAAGACCGGGGTCGGGCTCTTCGTCCAGGACGCCGGATTGAGCAGGTCCGCCGTCGCGGCGGCGGTCAGCAGGCCGAGACAGTAGTTGGCGTCCGTCGCGCTGGCCGAGTAGGTCAGGAAGATCCGGCCATTGCGCTGGATCACCGCCGGTCCCTCGGCCACCCGGAAGCCCCGGGTCTCCCAGTCGTACGTCGGCACGGTCAGCCGGGTCACCGGGCCGGTGATCGTCCACGGGTCGGCGCCCATCCGCGCCAGGTAGAGGTTGGAGTTGGTGGCGATCCCCGGCTCCTGCTGCGCCCAGGTCAGGTAGCGCACCCCGCCGGCGACGAACGTCGAGGCGTCCAGGGCGAAGGTGTCCCACGGCGTGGTGATCCGGCCGCGTTCGGTCCACGAGCCGCCGAGCGGGTTCGCGGCGGAGTTCTCCAGCACGTACATCCGGATCCGCCAGATGTCGTCGGCCCGGCCGGCGGCGAAGTAGACGTACCACCGGCCGTTGATGAAGTGGATCTCCGGTGCCCAGATGTGGGCGCTCATCTCGCCGCTGGTGTGCCGGCGCCAGATCGTGGTCTCCGGGGCGGTGGAGAGTCCCTGCAGGGTGGTGGCGCGGCGCAGCACGATGCGGTCGTACTCGGGCACCGTGGCGGTCAGGTAGTAGTAGCCGTCGGTGTGCCTGACGATGTGCGGGTCGGCCCGCTGGGCGACCAGCGGGTTGGTGTGGTTGACCGCCGGGGCGGCGGGGGCCGGTGCCGCCGGCAGCAGGCTCGCCAGCACGGCGAGCACTGTCGCGGTGGCGACCCGGCGGACGAGGCCGGCGGGGCGCGGCGCGGCGGGGCTGGTCATCGGCGTCTCCTCGTACGGTCCGGTCGGCGGCGGATGCGGCCCGCCGGTCGCTGGTAGCCGCCAGCATTGTGAAGGCTAACATCGACGCTTATCAAGCGTTCGAGCTTATTTAGTTGCCGTTCCATCCCATGTCCAAGCAGGTAGATCCATCAGCAACCCTGCTCGACCAACGCCGACCGGCAGCTTGACAAGCCATATTGTTAACGCGACCATCATCGATGCATTCCGTCGACGGCAGGGAGCGGGCCGATGCCACCCATCCGTGAGAAGCAACCCCATCGCACGCGGCCGCGCTGGCGCGCGGGCCTCGCCGCCGGCCTCGTCCTCGTCGTGGCGGGCACCGCCGCGACCGTCGCCATGCCGGCGGCCTCTGCCGCCACGGTCGACACCAACGCCTACTACGTGCTCGTCAACCGGCACAGCGGCAAGGCGCTCGACGTCTACAACCTGGCCACCAACGACGGCGCCCCGATCAACCAGTACGCCCGCAACGACGGCGCGTGGCAGCAGTGGCGGTTCCTGGACGCCGGCAACGGCTTCTTCCGGGTGCAGTCCCGGCACAGCGGCAAGGTGCTCGAACTGCCCAACGCCAACGACGGTGTCCAACTGGTCCAGAACGCCGACAACGGCAGCACCCGGCAGCATTTCCGGCTGGCCGACTCCGCCGGCGGCCACGTACGGCTGATCAACCGGCACAGCGGCAAGGCCCTCGACGTGTGGGAGTGGTCGACGGCAGACGGCGCGATGGTCTCGCAGTACCAGGACCTGGACGGCAACAACCAGCAGTGGCGGATGGTCAACCTGGGACCGGTGGTCGGCACCCCGGGGACCTTCACCAACCCGATCAAGCGCAACGGCCCGGACCCGTGGCTGCAACACCACAACGGTTTCTACTACCTGGCCACGACCACCTGGAACTCCACGATCACGATGCGCCGGTCGAGCACACTCAGCGGCCTCTTCGGCGCCCCCGAGCAGGTCGTCTTCGATCTCTCCGGGCGCCCGAACGGCTGCTGCAACATGTGGGCCCCCGAGTTCCACCTGCTCGACGGACCCAACGGGCGCCGCTGGTACCTCTACTACGTCGCCGGTCAGAACGTCAGCGACTTCAACCCGACCCAGCGGCTGCACGTGCTGGAGAGCGCCGGCACCGACCCGATGGGTCCGTACACCTTCAAGGCCGACCTCGGCAGCGACTGGCAACTGGACGCCAGTGTCCTGAAGGTCAACGGCAACCTCTACCTGCTGGGCACCTACAACGGCGGCGGCAACGGCCAGAGCCTGTTCATCACCCCGCTCAGCAACCCGTGGACGATCAGCGGCTCCCGGGTCCGGCTCAGCTCGCCGACGCTGAGCTGGGAGCGGCAGACCCACCCGGTCGCCGAAGGACCCGAACCGCTCTACCACAACGGCCGGACCATGATCGTCTACTCGGCCAGCGCCTGCTGGGGCCCCGACTACAAACTCGGCCTGCTCACCCTGACCGGCAGCAATCCGCTCAACCCGGCCTCCTGGACCAAACACCCCACCCCGGTGTTCCAGCGCAGCGACGCCAACGGCGTCTACGCCCCCGGCCACAACGGTTTCTTCAAGTCACCGGACGGCACCGAGGACTGGATCGTCTACCACGCCAACGACTCGGCCGGCGGCGGCTGTGACATGAACCGCTCCACCCGCGCCCAGAAGTTCACCTGGAACGCCGACGGGACACCGAATTTCGGGACCCCGGTCCGGCTGGGCGTCCAACTCGCCGCCCCCTCCGGCGAGTAGCCGCCCGGACTCACCCCCCGGCCGGCCCGGTCCGGCCGGGACCGGCCGGGGCGGAGTCGAACACGACCGGGGCGTCGAAGGCCGCGCGACGGGCGGCCCGGCGCAGGGCGGCCAGCACCGCCGGCCCGGCGAGCACGATCGCGACCACGTTGGTGATCGCCCGGCCGGTGTCCCAGCCGAACGTCGACGTGACCCCGGTGAAGACCGCGAACCGGTGCAGGTTCTCCAGCAGCGGCGCCCCGGCCACGTACGACAGTTGGGTGTCGATCCCGGTGGTGTACGGCCAGAACCACATGTTCATCAGGAAGCCGAACCCGTACGCGGCGAGCAGGCCGTACCCGGCGAGCATGGCGATCTCGGCCTTGCCGCGCGGACGGACCGGCAGCAGTCCGGCGCCCAGCCCCACCCAGGCCGAGGCGAGCATCTGGAACGGCAGCCACGGCCCGACCCCGGCGGTCAGCAGCGCCGACGTGAACAGCGACGTACAGCCGAGCACGAAGCCGAAGCCCGGGCCGAAGACCCGGCCGGCGAGGACCAGCATGAAGAAGACCGTCTCGATGCCCGCGGTCCCGGCGCCGAGCGGGCGCAGCGCGGCGTTGATCGCCGACAGTACGCCGAGCATGGCGAGCCCCTTGGCGTCGATCCCGCCGGAGGAGAGTTCGGCGAGTACGACGGCGACCAGCACCGGCAGGATCACCACGAAGATCAGCGGGGCGTCGGCGGTGTGCGCGATCGCCTCGGGTTCGGGTGCGTGGAACAGCGGCCAGAAGAACATCGCCAGCCCGGCGGCCGACGCCAGGACCAGGACCAGCGCACTACGCGGCGCCACCCGGATCACCCTGGTACGGGACACGACAGAAGGTGTCATGTCGGCCCCTCGCTTCGCTCGGTCATGCCGGCACATCCTGTCCGGCGAGGCTGGCGGCGACCTGCGCGACGGTCAGCCAGGGCAGCGGGTCGAGGACCTTGGCGACCTGCGGCGCGAAGGCCGGTGACGCGACGACGACGTCCGGTGTCGGGCCGTCGGCGACGATCTCCCCCTCGGCCATCACCACGACCCGGTCGGCGGCCGCCGCCACGAACTCGACGTCGTGGGTGGCGAAGACGACCGCCCGGCCGGCCTCGGCGAGTTCGCGTACGACGGCGGCGAAGTGCCGCTTCGCCGGATAGTCCAGTCCCCTCGTCGGTTCGTCGAGCAGCACCACCGGCGGTGCGGCGACCAACTGCACGGCGAGTACGAGCGCCAGCCGCTGCCCCTCGGACAGGTCGCGGGGATGGCTGGCACCGGGCAGGCCGGGGACCAGCCGGTCGAGCAGGGCCCGGCAGGTGCCGGCCGGCGACCCCGACTCCTGGTCGGCCTGGGCGCACTCGGCGTCGACCGTGTCGAGGTAGAGCAGGTCGGCGGGGGTCTGCGGCACCAGGCCGACGAGGCGGCGGGCCTTCCCGGCGGACAGCTGCTTCGGGTCGGTGCCGCCGACGTCGACCCGGCCGCCCTGGCGCGGGCCGGAGCCCTGCACCGCCCACAGCAGCGACGACTTGCCGGAGCCGTTGCGGCCCATCAGGGCGGTGATCTCGCCGGCCCGCAGGTCGAGGTCGACGCCACGTACGGCGTACACCTCGCCGTAGCGGACCACGACCCGGCGCGCGGTCAGGGCCACCGGGCCGGCGGCGGTGGTCCGGGGTGGTAGCGGCCGGTCACGCAGCCGCTCGCGCAGGGCGGGTGCCCGCCGACGGGCGTCGCGGACCGACAGCGGCAGCGGCTGCCAGCCGGCGAGCCGGCCCAGTTCGACCACCGGCGGGGCGACGTCGGCGGTGGCGAGCACGTCGGCGGGCGTACCGGAGACGACGGTGCCGTCGCCGGGCAGGTAGAGCATCCGGTCGGCGTACTGGACGACGCGTTCGAGCCGGTGTTCGGCGACGACGACGGTGACGCCGAGGTCGTGCACCAGCCGGGTGATCGCGGCGAGCACGTCCTCGGCGGCGGTCGGGTCGAGGGCGGAGGTGGGTTCGTCGAGCACGAGGACCCGGGGCTGGGCGGTCAGCACCGCGCCGATCGCGACCCGCTGCTGCTGGCCGCCGGACAACGTCCGTAGTGGACGGTTGCGGAGTTCGGCGATGCCGAGCAGGTCGAGGGTCTCCTCCACCCGCTTGCGCATCACCGGCGGTGGTACGGCGAGCTGTTCCATGCCGTACGCGAGTTCCTCCTCGACGGTGTCGGTGGTGAACCCTGCGAGGGGGTCCTGGCCGACGACACCGACGAGGTGGGCGAACTCGCGGGGCGGGTGCTCGCGGGTGTCGAGGCCGGCGACGGTGACCCGGCCGGCGAGCCGACCGCCGGTGAAGTGCGGCACGAGGCCGTTGACGGCCCGTAGCAGGGTCGACTTGCCGGCGCCGGTCCGGCCGGCGACCAGGCACAGTTCACCCTCCTCTATGGACAGGGTGACGGCGCGCAGCGCCGGGGCGGGCGCGTCGGCGTAGGTGACCGTGACGTCGGTGAACTGGATCGTCATACCCGCTCCCGTCCGGCGGCCACGCCGACCGGTGGCCGGCCGGCGGCCGTGCCGACCGGTGTGTCGGCCGGCGGCGGTGGCGCCAGCCAGGCCGGCAGTACGGCCACCAGCACCGCCGCCGCCGGCAGTGCGGAGATCTCCGGCCACGACAGCGGGCTCAGCGACGGGTACAGGTTGGCCGCGTCGACCCGGATGGTGGCGTAGAGGCCGCCGGCGGCGGCCAGCCCGCACAGCGCGACGGCCACCTCGGCCGGACGCCAGCGGTCCGGCCGGTAGACCGAGCGGACGACCCGCCGGCCGCCGAGCACGAATCCGCCGACGGCCAGGGCCAGCCCGGCGCCGAGCATCGGCAGGCCGAGATAGCGGGGGGTGCTGGCGTCGAGCAGCCCGTAGACGCCGACACACACCCCGACCAGGCCGGCGACGACCAGGACGCCGGTGAGCAGCCGAAACCCCCGCGGTACGGCGCCCCGGCGGCCGTAGCCGCGGGAGTCCATCGCCGCCGCCAGGGCCAGTGACCGGTCGAGGGCGTCCTCCAGCACCGGGATGACGATGCCGCGCAGCGCCCGCAGGCCGCGCCCGGTGCCGCCGCGCAGCCGCCGGGCCCGGCGTACCCGCAGCACGCTCTCGACGAGTTGCGGGGCGACCGAGAGAGCGACGACGACGGCCGCGCCGACCTCGTACAGGGCGCCGGGCAGCGCCCGCAGCATCCGTTTCGGGTTGGCCAGGGCGTTCGCCGCGCCGAGGCAGATCAGCATGGTGGCCAGTCGCAGCCCGTCGTAGAAGCCGCCGAGCAGTTGCTCGACCGCGACCGGTCCGAAGAGCCGGATGCCGGCCGCCCACTCCGGTAGCGGGATCTGCGGCAGCGTGAACAGCACGGTGTCGCCCTGCCCGCCGCCGAAGACGACCCGGAAGAGCACCCGGGAGACGACGATGATGCCGCCCAGCCACAGGTAGAGGCGGAAGCCGAGGGCCCACGGCGCGGTGCCGCGGCGGGCCGCGACGACGTACGCCGCGACCGCCAGGATCAGCGCCAGCAGCAGCGGGTTCGTCGTGCGGCTCGCCGCGACCGCGAGCCCCAGTGCCCACAGCCACCAGGCGCCGGGGTGCAGGTTTCGCGGCACTCGTACCGGGGCGGTCACCTCAGACCTGGTCCGGCGGTTCGGTGCCGGTCGCGGCCCGCCGGCGCCGGGCCGTCCACACCGCACCGCCGGCGAGTGCCACCAGCAGTACGCCGCCGGCCAGCGTCGCGAACGGCACTCCCCCGCCGTCGCCGGTCCGCGCGGCGGGCTCGGGCGGCAGCGCGAGATCCGTACCGGTCGGGGTCGGTGACGGACCCGGGTCGGTGGTGGCCGGTGCGGCGCCCGACGTCGGCCCGGCGGGTGTGGGCGGGGTGGTGGCCTGGGTGGTCACGGGACCGGTCGGGGCGGCGGGCGGCGGCGCGGGTCGCGACGGGGCGGGCGGCGGATTGGCCGGGCGGCTGGCGGCCGGTGGCGGGGCGCCGGGCTGACCGCCCGGTGGCGGGCCGGCGGTGGTCCGCGTCGGTGCCGGTGCCGCCGGCCGGCGGGGCGCCACGCGCGGCGGCGGGCTGCTGGACGAGGTCCGGTCCTTCGAGAACGACCAGCCCTCGAAGCTGCCCGGTGGCGGGGTCCGGTTCAGCACCCCGAACTGGCTGTAGCTCCAGGTGCCACCGTTCGACGCGTGCCAGTAGGACCAGTAGGCGCTGGCCGGCGGTGTGTCGATGCACGGTTCGCTCTGCGGGCCGGGCTTGCCCTCGATCCGGCAGATGAATCCCTCGCCCCACCGGGCGGTGCCGGTGATCTGGATGCCGGCGTTCTTCAACGCCGCCAGGCCGGTGGCCTGCTTGCCGGGGGCACACCTGATGATCGTGGCGCCGCCGAGTTCCCGGAAGTCGACGATCACCGTGACGCCGTTGGCGTCGGGGCAGTAGCCGGCGCTGCCGGCCGCGTGGGCGGGTGCGGTGCCGACGGTGGCGCCGGCAGCGGCGAGCAGCAGCGCGGCCAGGGCCGCGCCGGCCGTCCGCAGCCCGACCCGGAACCCGGCCGCCGCCGGGTCGCACCCGGCCGGTGTCGGCGGGAACCGGTCCGCCCGTACGGTCACGACCGCTCCCGGCGGCGCCGGCCGGCCACGACCAGCCCGACCCCGGCGAGCATGACGACCGCGCCGAACGCCCCGATCGAGGTGACGTCGACACCGGTCGTCGGCAGCCGTCCGCCACCGGACGGCGGTGGCGCCCAGGTCGTCGGCGCCGGGCCGGTCGGGCCGGTCGGCGACGGGGTGGCGGTGCCGGTCGGAGTGGCGGTCGCGGTCGGGGACGGCGACGCGGTCGGGGAGGTCGTCGGGGACGCCGACCCGGTCGGGGTCGGGGTGGCCGTGGACGTCGGGGTCGGTTCGGTGCCGCCGGTCCCGATCTCGGCCAGCGACACCTTCGCCAGCCCCAGCGCGGCCTGCCCGGTGGCCCGCCGCCACTGATCCGTCTCGTTCTCGGCGATGCCGCCCGAGATCGCGTCCGCGAGCGAGCCCGGGGTGTACGCGATCGCCCCGGCGTACGCGGCCGCGGCCCCGCCATCAGCCGCCGTCAACTGCTGCGCGGCGACGAAGTCGGCGGCCCGGTCGGCCTCGACGGTGTGTCCGGCGGCGGCCAGCGCCTGGCCACCCAGGCCGGTGCTGTTGGTGTTGGAGTAATCGGTGCCCATCGAGCCCTGGAACGAGCCGTCGGCCTTCTGCTGGGTGAGCAGCCACCCGATGCCGGCGTCGGCGGCGGCCTTCGCGCCGGTGGCGCCCGCGGCGTCGGCAGCGAGCAGCGCCTGTACGGCCATCGCCGTCGTGTCGACGTCCTGGACCTGGCCGGCCACCGGTGCGCTGGTGCAGGCCGCGCCGTCGGTCGCGGGGTTGAGCCGGAAGCCGCCGGCGGCGCACTGCTGCTTGATCAGGAAGTCGACCGCCGGCTGCGGGACGCCGCCGGAGCGGGCCAGGCCGAGCACCGCGAGGCTCTGCGCGAAGAGGTTTCCGCCGTATGCCGGCTGATCGCCGTTCCAGTCGAAGATCCAGCCCTGCACGGCTCCGGCGTCCGCGCCGCGGATCAGGTCGAGGGTGCGGGCACGCATGTCGTGGCTGCCGAACGAGGTCGGGTCCCGGCCGGCGACCACGGCAGCGACGAGAACCTTGGCCATCGAGCCGCCGATGAGGTAGTCGGGGGCCCACTCGCCGCCGGTCGCGTACGAGTCGACGTTCGCCTCGACCGCGTCGGCGACCGCGTCGGCGGCGGCCGGCTCGGTGCCGGCGGCCTCCAGCGCGATCAGCGCGTCGATGGTCAGGCCCCAGTCGGTGCCGCCGAACGGACCCGCCAGGCGTCCGTCGGCCAGTTGGCCGGCCAGCCACCTGGCGGCGGCGGCGCTCTGCGCCGAATGCGGGTTGTCGGCGCGTACGGCGGCGGCCGGCGCGGGGGTGGGTGTTGTCGAAAGCGCGACGAGCAGCACCGCGCTCCCGGCGAGGGCCGGGGTGAGGGCCGCGAGAAGGCGACGGAACATGGGACATGCCTTTCGGGAGCGGTGGTGAGCACCGCATCCCGGCCCGCAGGGGTCCGTCGATCCGGGCTCAACCTGTAGACCACGACAGTTGAGGCCGCTCGTCTCCGTGTGGGCATTCCGGCTCGTGGTGGAAGTCCACCACATACGGTTGCGGGTCAGCGCCGGCTTCACACCGGCTTCCCCCACGCGGAAACTCATTCAGTTGTGGGTAAGCCATTCTGGCTGGCAGCGAACCTTACGGTATCCAGCCACCCACGCCGCGTACATGAGGCACAGGTCACGACCTCGCATCGATGGCCACCGACGGTACGTCCGGTCCATGCGACCGGCGGTCCCGTCGGTGGCACCCGGTCGGACGATGGAGGACGGTGGCGCGCCGTTGCGACGATGTTGCCGAACGGGGTCGCGTCCGTCGGCAGATCTGGAGATCGGCAGTGAGCACTGATTCAGGCTGGAACGACTACCTGTCCACCGACACACCCGCCGTGGACGTCACACCGGTCGCCCCGACCTTCGAACCCGTCGCCGTGCCGGAACCCGCCGCGACGATCGTGCAAAGTGAACTGACCAGCGCCACCAGCGACCAGCAGTGGTCGGACTGGCACGCGGACAGCAGCGCCTCGTGGGCCGACTCGGCGCAGAGTTACGTCGACTACGCCCAGCAGAGCGCCGCACAGGGCTACTTCGACGCCGCCGACAGCGCGATGGACACCGCCGCCAACCATGCCTCGATCGCCGGCGCCAACCTGGACACCTCGATCGATTACCAGGCCGCGGCGAACACCCACGTCGAGACGGCCGCCACCGAACTGGCCCCGTACGACGCCGGCCTCGGCTCCGCCACGGAATGACCTGGGCGGAAGCCGGGGAGGCCACCACCGGCCCGGCTGCCGGCACGCCCGGCCTCGAACCGGGGCGGTTGGCCGCCGGGGCGGAGCGGCGGGTCGCCGTACCGCCCAGCGTGGCCCGTCAGCACCTGCTGCGCACCATCCGGGAACTGTCGTTCGAGCTGCGGACCGAGCAGCTCAGCGTGCTGGAGGCGGTGCGCGGCTCGAAGCTCGGCGGGGTCACGCTGGCACCGGGCAAGCTGCCGGTGAGCCTGCGGATCGGCCTGGAGGCGGCCGACGCCGGTTGCCGCATCGCCGTCCTGCTCGCCGACCGCTGGCCCGGCAAGGTCGGCCGCAACTGGGGCGCGACCAGCGCGTACGTCGAACTCTTCGGCGCCGTGCTGGCCGCCGTCGACGGCGCGCTGACCCGGCTCGACCCGTCGGCGGCGGCCTCGTTCGCCCCATGGTGGCGCGACACCGGCACCGGCGACGTCGCCATCATGCAGAACGCCGCCAGCCGCGCCGCCCAGGCGCAGGCGGCCCTGTCGCGGCACACGTCGCGGCTGCTCGACGGTGGTTCGGCACCGCCCCGGGGGGCGTCGGTCAGCCGGTCCGGTGTGGACACCTTCGTCTTCGAGACGGCGGACGCGGTCGCCGAGGTGCCGACCGAGCTGGCCGACGGCATGCTGATGGTGGGCACGCTGGTCACCAGCCGGCCCGGCGCGATGCCACCGGCACTCGTCGCACAGGTGCAGTCGCTGGTCTTCCGGATCGAGGAACACCTCGCCGCCGACGGCCGGGCCTCGCTGTTTCCCGCCACCCCTGAGGACGTGCCGGTGGTGACCTTCCTGCACCAGCAGGCCCGGCTGCGTGGCCTGCTGCCGGTCCGTACGCTGCGGACCTGCACCACCTGCCGGCTGGAGAAGGTGACCAACCCCGAACTCGAACGGCTCCAGGAGCGGACCCGACGCACCCGCGACCTGGCGACCGGCATCAGCGCGGTGGTGACCCCGTACGTGCTGGCCGGCCGGCTGGTGCAGTTGAACAGCAAGGGCCCGGAGTTCGCCTGCCCGCGCTGCCAGGGTCTGGACGCCGACGAGACCGTGGTGACGTACTGCCAGCGCTGCGGCGACCGGCGGGCCGAGACGGCACTGCGCGGGTGCCCGAAGTGCCAGTTCGACTTCCGCTCGCTGCTGCCCGCCGAACAGTTGTGGCGGCCACGGACCGCCGGGCCGGACGGCGGCACCGTCGCCGGGACCGGGCCGTCGGCGGTGGTGGCCGGACCGGCGGCGCTGCTGAAGGTTCCGGACGACTTCCCGCCGGCACACCCGCGCCCGCCGAAGGCGCCACGGCCGGCGCGCCCGGAGGTTCTCCCGCCTCCCTCCGGACCGCCGGCGACCTGAGCACGCCCGCCGTGCGAGGATCGGGCCGGCCGCTGGCGGCGGAGATCCGTCGCCGGGGCCGGCCGGCGCCGCCGGAAGCCGGCGACCGCGGCGAGCACGAAAGGTCAGCCGATGCCCACCGCCGACGAACTTCTCAACGCCGCCGCCGTCGACGGGCTGGCGCGCTGCCTGCTCGACGTGGCACCGGGGCATCCGCTGCCGGCGTTGCGTCGCACGGCGGCGGCGCTGGAGGGGCGGACGCTCAGCGAGCGGTGCCACGACGTACGCGACGCGCTGCTGACCGATCTACCGGACGACTACGACGGGTTCGCGGCGGTCGTACGCGCCGCCCTGGAGCGGCCCGGGTTCACCGGGTGGATGACCTGGCCGGTCACCGAGGCCGTCGCGCGGCGCGCGCTCGACGCCGGGCCGGCCGACCGTTTCGACGCCGGACTCGCCCTGCTCGCCGACCTGACGCCGCGGCTGACCGCCGAGTTCGCGATCCGGTCGTTCCTCGCGGCCGACCTCGACCGCACGCTGGCCGTGGCACTGGAGTGGACCCGGCACCCGGACCCGCACGTGCGGCGCCTGGCCAGCGAGGGCACCCGTCCCTACCTGCCCTGGGCGCGGCGGGTGCGGGCGTTGTTCGACCGCCCGGCGGCCACCACCACCGTGCTCGACGCGCTCTACCGCGACGATTCGGAGTACGTCCGCCGCTCGGTAGCCAACCATCTCAACGACCTGAGCCGCATCGATCCGGAACTGGCCACGACGACCGCCACCCGCTGGCTCGACCGGGCGGACGAGCACACCGCGAAGGTGGTCTGGCACGGCCTGCGTACGCTGGTCAAGAAGGGTGATCCGGCGGCGCTCGGGCTGCTCGGGTTCGGTCCGGCGCCCGACATCGTCGTCACCGGACCGGTGCTCGGCGAGGCTGTGGTGGCGTCCGGCGGCGACCTGCTCTTCGAGGTCACGCTGGAGAACCGGGGGCCGGATCTCGCGGCGGTGGCGATCGACTACGTCGTCCACCACCGGCGGGCCAACGGGACGCTGAGCCCGAAGGTCTTCAAGCTCACCACGCGCCGTCTCGACGCCGGCGCCAGTCTGACGATCAGTCGGCGGCACTCGTTCGCGCCGATCAGCACCCGCACCTACCACCCGGGTGAGCACGCGGTCGAGGTCCAGGTGAACGGTGTGCGGCACGGGCTGTGCACCTTCCGGCTCGGCTCTCCCTGAGCGGCGGTGCGGGGTGGCGGCTGCCGCCCGGGGTACGGGCCCGGACGGCAGCTGGCCGGGTCAGCGCGCCTGGAAGGTCATGCAGTCGGCGAGGTCCTGGCCCGGCGCGACCCGGATCGACGGTGCCCGGCATTCGAGTTCGGCGTTGAACCGGCATTCGGCGCGCTTGCAGGCGCCGACTTGGGCGATCACCATGTCGAGCCCGCCCTTGGCCGAGGTGTCGATGAACGTGTCGCAACTGGCGGTCGTCTCGCCGATGGTGATGGCGAAGGCCCGGCATCCGTCATGGTTGTAGCCGCAGTCGGTTACCGTGCATTCCTGTACCCGCGGCATTTCCAGCATCTGTGTCATGACTACCTCCTCCGTTCGACCGTAAACCGGCACGGCGCTTTCGGCACTTCGAACAGGAAAAGAGTTTGCCCAGCTCAGAGGAGTAGAGCCTTACCTAATACGCCAGGTGAGGCTTTCCTTAATTCGACTGGCAACGATCATTCCGGTGCGGGCGGAACAGGCCTGGGCGCAATTCCGCGGGGCCACGGATCCGTATTGCCGCGCGATGGTCCGGCCGGTCGGGTCAGGCGGTGACGTGTGGCCGTACCCAGGGTGCCGGCACGTCGTGGAAGGCCGCGTCGACCAGCAGCCGCTCCAGGTCACGCAGGAACCGCTCGGCCTGCTCGGGCGGCAGGTAGGCGGTGTTGGCGGTGAGCGTCAGACCGATGCCGCCCGGCTTGTCGACGACCTCCACCCGGGTCCGGTAGACGAAGCTGTCGTAGCTCTCGCCCCAGGAGAACGACGACCTCGACATCGCGGCACGGACCTCGTCCTCGCCGGTCTCCCGACCGAACACGCTCGCGTCGGTGCTCAGCCGGATGTCGTTGAAATAGCAGTGCGCGCTCTCGCCAGTATTGATCTTGTGACCGGCCGCCTCGTACGCCCGCAGCAGTTCCGCCTGCTCGTAGTAGGCCGAGCGGTACGCCTCGAGCGCCGCCGCCCACACCCGGGGCAGCAGTTTGGCGAAGTCCGGACGGTCGGCCAGGTCGACCACGATCATGCCGAGCTGGTTGAGCTTGGCGATCGCGGTGTCGTAACCGGGCAGCGAACGGTTGTTGACCATCATGAAGATGCCGACGGTGTCCCGGCCGGACCAGCCGGCGTGCACCGCGGCGATCGCCGTCAGCAGCACCGTCGAGGTGGTCACCCCGTGCCGGTTGGCGACCAGCCGTACGGCGGTGTCCGCCGCCGCCGAGACCAGGGTGCCCTGCCGGAACAGCGGGGTCAGCGGTGGCCCCAGCTCCGGCAGCGTCTCCTTGGGCAGCCGGCCGAACCAGTCGACCCAGCGGACGATGGCGCGTTGCGCCCGGCGCCGGTGGCGCTCCTCCTGCTCGCGCCCGGCAATGTCGACCGACTGGAGTCCGGGTGGTGCGGCGATGCTGCCCCGCAGCAGGAGCACCCGCAGGTCGCGCAGCACGATCTCGACGGCGCCGAAGTCGACGGTGGTGTGGCTGAAGACGAGCACGACCTGGCATACCCGGTCGCCGGCGACCACCAGCGCCACCCGCTGCGGCAGTTCCTCGGCGAGGTCGAACGCGGTCGAGGCGAGCCGGGTGGCCAGCGCCTGCGCGGTGGCGGTGCCGTCGTCGTCGGCCGGGCCGGCGTGCACCAGCAGCACCGGCTGCTCGCCGTGGCCCGACACGACCTGGAGCAGTTCCCCGTCGACGGTCCGCAGCCGGGTGCGCAGCGAGCTGTGCCGGCCGACCAGGGCACCGATGACCCGCAGCACGTCCGGCACGCCGGTCCGGGCCCGGCGCGGCACCGGGACCACCCGCGAGATGTTGACCATCGTCCGGTTCGGCGGATACATCTCGAACGCCCGCCACAGCATCCGTTGGCCCCAGGTGAAGGGGGCCGACGGGGATTCCGTCCCGGTGAAGTCGGCGGCTGTCCACTTCTCGGCCACCGGCTCGACCGGCTGGACCGTACCTTCGAGCCCGGACACCCCGCACCTCCGCTGCGCATGATCCACTGTGGCCGATCGTGGGCACCGGCTACCGGCCGGGCCACTTCGACCAGTATCTGTTCCGGGCGGGGCTTCTAACTCCACGGGACAGCGCATTGCTCCGGCCGTTCGGCCGATCCACCGGCCGCCGCCCGCTGTGCGACGGATCAGCCCGGCACCGGGTTTCGCCTGCGGGCGGCCTCGAAATCAGCGGGATAGACGATGCCGGATACGAGCCGCGGCGGGCAGGATCCGGAGATGGACTCCTGGCTCACCACCGTCGGTCTGCCGATCGCGCTCGGCATCGTCATGCTCGGCCTCGGCCTCGGGCTCACCATCGGCGACTTCCGCCGGGTGGCGACCTATCCGAAACTGGTACTGATCGCCCTGGGCTGCCAGATCGTGCTGCTCCCGGCGTTGTGCTTCGGCCTGGTGATCGCGTTCGGCCTGCGGCCGGAGCTCGCGCTCGGCATGATGCTGCTCGCGGCGTCGCCCGGCGGGACCACCGCCAATCTCTACAGCCATCTCTTCGGCGGCCACGTCGCGCTCAACGTGACGCTGACCGCCGTCAACTCGGTGCTCGCCGTCCTCACCCTGCCGGTGGTGGTCAACCTGTCGTCGGGATACTTCCTCGGCGACGGCGCCTCGATCGGGTTGCAGTTCGACAAGGTGGTGCAGGTCTTCGCGATCGTGCTCATTCCGGTGGCGATCGGCATGGCCCTGCGGTCGCGCTTCCCCGACCTGGCCGACCGGCTGGCCCGGCCGGTGAAGATCTTCTCGGTCGTCGTGCTGGTCGCGGTCGTCGTCGGCGCGATCGTCAACGAGCGGGACAACATCGCCGACTACTTCCTCGCGGTGGGGCTGATCGTGCTGGTGTTCAACGTGCTCAGCCTCGCCGTCGGCTACGGCCTGCCCCGGCTGGCCGGGGTCGGCCGGCCGGAGTCGATCGCGGCCGGCATGGAGATCGGCATCCACAACAGCACCCTGGCGATCACCATCGCGGTCAGCCCGGCGCTGTTGAACAGCACGACGATCGCGGTCCCGGCCGCCGTCTACGGCATCGTCATGTTCTTCACCGCCGCCGCCTTCGGCTATCTGATCAATCGGCGCCGCAGCACGGCGGAGACCCAGCCCGACCTCGACCCGACCCGCTGAGCCGGGCGGCCGGGCCGGCCTCTTCGGTGAGGCCGGCCGGCCGGCGGTCAGCCCTCGGACTTCATGGCGTCGATGAGGCTCTGCGGGCGCAGGTCGGTCCAGTTGGCCTCGACGTAGTCGAGCGCCTCCTGTCGGGGCCCGGGACCGAACACCGTGGTCCAACCGGCCGGCACGTCGGCGAACGCCGGCCACAGGCTGTGCTGGTTCTCGGCGTTGACCAGGACCAGGAAGGTGCCGTCGGGGTCGTCGAAGGGGTTGGTCATCGGGCTCTCCTCGGTGGCGGTTCCACGGACTTGACGAGACTATGCAGGATCCGGGTCCAGTCGGCAGCCGTCTCCCGGACGGTTTCCTCGGCCAGCACCGCGCCCGGCCAGGTCCAGGTGGCCGTCAGGTGGGGTCCGTCGGCACGGTCCTCGACCTGGATCGTGACGCCGAGCGCGTACGACTGGGGCATGTCCGGGTCGGCGGCGTACGGCGCGGCGGCGGCCATCTCCGGCGCGAACGACCAGTCCGCGGCCTCCGGCAGGCTGAACCGGCCCAGGTAGTTGACCTGGACGTCGGGGTCGCCGAGGGCGGCCAGGCTGGCGCCGGTCCGGCTGTCGAGGTGCCGGAGCAGGCCGAAGCCGATGCCGTTGCCGGGTACGGCGCGCAGCGTGTCGCGGACCCGGGTCACCGCCGCCCGCAACGTGTCGGCCCGGTCCGGGTCGACGGTGCCGGGGTCGAGGCGCACCGGGTAGACGCTGGTGAACCAGCCGACCGTGCGGGACAGGTCGACCGGGCCGGCGACCGTCGACTCCTCACGCCCGTGTCCTTCGAGGGCGATCCGGACGCTGCCGCCTTCCACTCCGGTGCGGCGGCGGGTCCCGGCGACCGCCGCCGCGACGGTGGCCAGCAGGACGTCGTTGACGGTCGCGTCGAGGGCGGCCGGTAGCCGGGTGAGCAGGGCGGCCGTCTCGGCGGAGGCCAGCGTGGTGTGGACCTCACGACAGGTGGCGGCGGTGTCCCGCGCCGGGTCGAGCGGGCGGCGCAGTGGAAGATCGCTGCCGGCCCGCCGCGCGCCGTCGTCGGGACCGGCCAGCGCGTCCGTCCAGTACGCCAGCTCCGCTTCCCGGGCCGGGTCGGCCGAGGCCCGGACCAGACCGGCCGCCCAGTCGGCGAAGGAGGTGCCGACCGGCGCCGGCCCGCCGCCCGAACGCCCCGGCTCGCCGGCCGCCGCCCACGCGGCGGCCAGGTCCGGCACCAGGATGCGCCAGGACACCCCGTCGACGGCGAGGTGGTGGATCGTCAGCAGCAGCCGGCCCGGTCGCGGTCCGGCGTCGAACCAGACCGCCTGGAGCAGCACGCCGCCGTTTGGGTCCAGCCGGTCGCGGGCGGCCCGGGCCTGTGCGGCGACTTCGGCCCGCAGGCCGTCGTCGTCGAGGCCGGCGGCGTCCACCCGGTGGACCAACGGCCGTACGTCGGTCAGCCCCGGTGGCGGCACCCGCAGCGTCCACGGCCGCCCGTCCGTCCGGTCGAGCCGGGCCCGGAGCAGATCATGGGTGTCCACGAGAGACCGCAGGGCCCGGACGATCCGGTCGTGGTCCGGTTCGGCGGGCGTACGCAGCACCGCCGACTGGTTGAAACCGTCGATCGGGCCGGGCAGCCCACGCAGCCAGTGCATGATCGGCGTCAGCGGGACGGTGGTCTCCCCGACGGTCACGACCGGGGCGAGCGCGGCGACGGTGCGCAGCCGGAACACGTCCCGGGTGCGCAGGGTCAGCCCGGCGCGGCGGGCCCGGGCGACGAGTTCGATCGAGCTGGCGCTGTCGGCCCCGGCGGCGAAGAAGTCGTCGTCGACGCCGATCTCCGGTCGGCCGAGCACGTCGGCGACGAGGTCGCGCAGCGTACGTTCCAGCGGGGTGCGGGCCGCCCGGCCGGCCGACGGCCGGTGGTCGGGGGCGGGCAGCGCGGCCCGGTCGAGCTTGCCGTTGGGCAGCACCGGCAGCCGGGGCAGCACGACGAAGGCGGCCGGCACCATGTACTCCGGCAGCAGCCCGGCCGCGTGTTCCCGCAGCACCGCCGGGTCCGGGTCGGTGCCGGGGGTGGCGACGACGTACGCGACGAGGTGGCGGCCGTGGTCGTCGCGTACGACCACGCTGGCCCGCGACACCGTCGGATGGCCGGTCAGCGCCGCCTCGATCTCGCCGGGCTCGATCCGGTAGCCGCGGATCTTGACCTGGTCGTCGGCCCGGCCGGCGTAGTCGATCTGCCCGTCTGCGGTCCACCTGGCCAGGTCGCCGGTGCGGTACATCCGGGTGCCGGGCGGGCCGAACGGGTCGGCGACGAACCGCTGCGCGGTCAGGTCCGGCCGCCCCAGATAGCCGCGGGCGAGTCCGGCGCCGGCCAGGTACAGCTCGCCGGTGACGCCGGGGGCGACGGGTCGCATGGCCGGGTCGAGCACGTACGCCCGCAGGTTGGCGACCGGCCGGCCGACGACCGGCCGTTCGCTTTCGCCGATCCGGGCGACCAGGGCGTCGACGGTGCACTCCGTCGGGCCGTACAGGTTGAAGCCCGTGGTGCCGGACAACCCGGACAGGGCGGTCCAGAGGTCGGGCGGGACGGCCTCGCCGCCGACGCCGACCACCGCGAGGCCGCAGCGGCCGTCGCGGACCAGGCCGGCGTCGGCCATCGCGGCGAACTGTCCCGGGGTGACCTCGATGAAGTCGAGCCGGGCGGCGGTCACCGCGGCGGCCAGCCGGCCGGGGTCGCGGCGGGTCTCGTCGTCGACCACGTGCACGGCGTGGCCGTCGTAGAGCCACAGCTGCGGCTGCCAGGAGGCGTCGAAGGAGAACGACCAGGCGTGGCCGACCCGCAGATGGCGGCGGCCGGTGGCGGCGACCGCCGGTTGGTGCAGGGTGGCGCGGTGGCTGTGGAAGAGGTTGACGAGGTTGCGGTGGGTGACCACGACGCCCTTGGGGCGGCCGGTGGAGCCGGAGGTGTAGATGACGTATGCCGGGTGGTCCGGCCGCAGCCGGCGGCGGCGGTCGGGGTCGGTGACGGCGGTGGCCGGCTGGCCACGCAGCCGTTCGGCGGTTTCGGCGCTGTCCAGCAGCAGTCTCGGCGGGCCGCCGGCGGGCAGGTCGGCGGCGATCTCGGCGGTGGTGAGCAGCAGCACCGGGCCGGCGTCGGCGAGCATGCCGGCGATCCGGTCGGGCGGCAGGTCGGCGTCGACCGGCAGGTAGCCGGCACCGGCCTTGTGTACGGCGAGGATCGCGGCGACCGTGATCGCCTTGCGGGGCAGGGCCAGCGCGACCAGCCGCTCCGGGCCGGCGCCGTCGGCGACCAGCAGCCGGGCGAGCCGGTTGGTGTAGCGGTCGACCTCGGCGAACGACCAGCCCATGGCATCGGTGTCGGTGCCGACGAGGGCGGTGGCGTCCGGGGTTTCGGCGACCTGGGCGGCGAACAGGTCCGACATGGTGACGGCCGGCACGTCGACGACGGGCCCGTTGCCGGCGGCGAGCACCCGGTCGCGGACCGGTTCGGTGAGCAGGTCGACCGTGCCGGCCGGGCGGTCCGGGTCGGTGGCCAGCGCGGTGAGGGTGCGGGCGAGCGCGTCGGTGATCCGTTCGACGGTCGCCGGGTCGAGCACGTCCGGCCGGTACTCGGCGACCAGCCGCAGCCGGTCGCCGGGCTCGACCGACCAGGTCAGCGGGTAGTGGGTGGCGTCGCGGCCGCCGGCCGGCCGGATGTCGAGCCCGGCCACCGGGCCGGCCGGGCCGTCGGTCACCGGAAAGTTCTCGAAGACCACGAGGCTGTCGAAGAGTTCGCCGGCGCCGGCCGCCCGCTGGATCTCGGCGAGCCCGAGGTGCTGGTGGTCGACCAGCCGGGACTGGGCGGCCCACACCCGGTCCAGCACGTCGCGCAGCGGATCGGCGGGCCGGCAGCGGACCCGGACCGGGATGGTGGTGATGAACAGGCCGATCATCGACTCCATGCCGGGCAGGTCGGCGGGGCGGCCGGAGACGGTGGCGCCGAAGACGACGTCGTCGCGGCTGAGCAGGCGGCTGAGCACGATGCCCCAGGCGGCGTGCACGGCCGTGCCGACGGTCACGCCGGTCCGCCGGGCGAGGGCGGAGAGCGCGGCCGTCACCTCCGTGGGCAGTTCCGTCTCGTGCAGCCGGGGCGCGATCGGCGGGCGGGCCGGGTCGGCGGGCACCAGCCGGGTCGGTTCGGTCACGTCGGCGAGTTCGGTCGCCCACGCCTTGCGGGCGGCGCCGCGGTCCTGGGCGGCGAGCCAGCCGAGGTAGTCGCGGAACGGCACGACCGGGGGCAGTGCGGCCGGGTCGGCGTCGGCGGCGTAGAGGCGGGCGAGTTCGTCGACCAGTGGCGGGCCGGACCAGCCGTCGAGCAGCAGGTGCTGGTGGGTGAGGATCAGCCGGTGCCGGTCCGGTCCGAGGTGGACCAGGGCGAGGCGCAGCAGTGGCGGGGCGGCCGGGTCGAAGCGGGCGGCCTGGGCGTCGAGCAGATCCGGCCAGGACGTGCCGGCACCGTCCTGCTCCGACCAGGGCAGTTCGGCGGTGGCCGGGACGAGCGCGACCGGCCGGCCGGACGACAGGTGCCGGAAGCCGGCGCGCAGGTTGGCGTGCCGGTCCAGCAGGGCCTGTCCGCTGCGGCGCAGCCGGTCGGCGTCGACCGGTCCGGCCAGGTCGAACCAGGTCTGCACGGTGTAGACGTCCGGGCCGTCGGTGTCGAGCGCGGCGTGGAAGAGCAGGCCCGCCTGTAGCGGGGTGAGAGGCAGCACTTCGACCGGTGCCGGGTCGAGCGCGGCGATCTCGGCCGCCTCGGCGGGGTCGAGGACGAGCCCGGTGGACACCGGGGCGGTGCCGGGGGTGGCCGCTGGTTCGGCGTCGCGGGCCACGGCGGCCAGGCCGGCCGGGGTACGCGCGGTGAAGACCGCCGCCGGCCGGATGGTGAGTCCTTCCCGGCGGGCGCGGCCGACGAGTTGGATCGCCACGATGCTGTCGCCGCCGAGGGCGAAGAAGTCGTCGTCGGCGCCGACGGCGGGCAGGTGGAGCAGGTCGGCGACGAGCCGGCAGAGCAGTTCCTCGCGGGCGGTCGCCGGGGCCCGGCCGCCGGTCGCCGCGCCGAAGTCCGGTGCCGGCAGCGCCCTGCGGTCCAGCTTGCCGTTCGGGGTCAGCGGCAGCGGGCCGGGCAGCACCACCACCGCGGCCGGGACCATGTATTCCGGCAGCCGCGCCGCGACGTGGTCGCGCAGGGCGGCCGGGTCGGGGGCGGCGGTGCCGGCCGGTACGACGTACGCGGCGAGCCGGGTCACCGGACCCGACCGGTCGGCGACGACGGCGGCCTGCGCCACGTCGGGGTGGCCGGCGAGGGCCGCCTCGATCTCGCCGAGTTCGATCCGGAAGCCACGGATCTTCACCTGGTCGTCGGTGCGGCCGAGGAAGTCGAGGTTGCCGTCGGTCCGCCAGCGGGCCCGGTCGCCGGTGCGGTACATGCGGGCGCCGGCCGGGCCGTACGGGTCGGCGACGAACCGCTGTGCGGTCAGCCCGTGCTGGCCGAGGTAGCCGGTGGCGAGGCCCCGGCCGGCGACGTACAACTCGCCGACGACGCCGGAGGGGACCGGGCGCAGGTAGGGGTCGAGGACGTACACCCGGGTGTTGGGGTCGGGGCGGCCGATGGGGACGGCGGCGGCCCAGCCCGGTTCGGCGGCCCACAGGGTCGAGTTGACGGTCGCCTCGGTCAGACCGTACGCGCCGAAGACCCGCTGCCGGCGGGTGAGCCGGCGGACCAGGTCCGGCGGCACGGTCTCGGTGCCGACCAGCACCACCCCGCCGTCGGGCAGCTCGCACTCCTCGGGCAGGGCGGACAGCAACGACGGCGGCAGGATCATGTGGGTGACCGCGTGGGCGGCCAGGAAGTCGGTCAGGGCGTGGTCGGCGACCCGGGCCTCGTCGGAGATCAGCACCAGCCGGCCGCCGACGCACAGCGACATGACCAGGTCGAAGACGGTGACGTCGAAGCCGACGGAGGCGAACTGGAGGACCCGGCTGTCGGCGCCGACGCCCATCCGGTCGACGGCGGTCGCGGCGAGGCTGGCGATGCCCTCGTGGCTGACCACGACACCTTTCGGGCGGCCGGTGGAGCCGGAGGTGTAGATGACGTAGGCGGCGTGGTCGAGGCCGGCCGGTGGTCGTGCCTCGGTGACCGGGCCGCCGTCGAGGCCGGCGAGTTCGGCGGCGGTCGCGGGGTCGTCCAGCACGATCCGGTGTACGGCCGCGTCCGGCAGCGACGCGTCCATGGTGGACAGCACGGTCCGGGCGCCGCTGTCGGTCAGCATGTAGGCCAGCCGGTCGGCCGGGTGGGTCAGGTCGAGGGGCAGGTAGGCGGCGCCGAGCTTGAGCGTGCCCAGGATCGCCGCGACCATCGGGGCCGACCGGGGCACGGCGAGCCCGACGACGTCCCCGGCCCGTACGCCGTCGCGCAGCAGCAGCCGGGCGATCCGGTTCGCGGCGGCGTCGAGTCCGGCGTACGTCAGCTCGCCGGCCGCGTCGACCACGGCGACCGCGTCAGGGTGTTCGGCGACCCGGGCGGCGAACAGGTCCGGCAGGGTGGCCTCGGCGACGGGCCGGCCGGTGGCGTTGAGGTCGTGCAGGACGTGCCGCCGCTCGGCGTCGTCGAGCAGGTCGGCGGTGTGCAGCGGGGCGGCCGGGTCGGCGGCGACCGCGTCGACCAGCCGGGCCAGCCGGCGGCCGATCGCCTCGACGGTGGCGGGCTCGAAGACGTCGGCCCGGTAGCCGAGGGTCACGCTGAGGGATTCGCCGTCGGCCTGCTCGACGAAGCTGAAGACCAGGTCGAACCGGGCGGTGCCGGTGGCGTACGGCTCCGGGGTGGCGGTCAGGCCGGGCAGGTCGAGCCGGTCGTCGCCGCGGTTGCGGTGCACGACCATGACCTGGAAGAGCGGGTTGTCGCCGGCCGCGCGTTCGGGGTTGAGGTCGCGGACGACGGCCTCGAACGGCACGTCCTGGTTGGCGAACGCGGCGAGGTCGGCGGCCCGGACCCGGGTGAGCAGTTCGGTGAAGCCGGGGTCGCCGCCGACGTCGGTGCGCAGCACCAGCGTGTTGACGAAGAAGCCGACCAGGTCGTCGAGGGCTTCGTCGGTGCGGCCGGCGATGGGGGCGCCGAGCGGGATGTCGGTGCCGGCGCCGAGCCGGTGCAGCAGGGCGGCGACCAGGGCGTGCCCGACCATGAACATGCTGGCGCCGGTCTGCTGGGCGAGGCGGCGCAGGACCCGTACGGCGGCCGGATCCAGCTCGACGGACGTCTCGCCGCCGGCGGCGCCGGTGGTGTCCGGGGTGGGGGTGCGGTCGGCGGGCAGTTCGAGCCGTTGCGGGGCGCCGGCCAGCGTCTCCCGCCAGAAGGCGAGCTGGCGGGCGGCGCGGCTGGCCGGGTCGGCCGGGTCGCCGAGCAGTTCCCGTTGCCACAGGGTGTAGTCGGCGTACTGCACCGGCAGCGGCGGCCGGTCCGGTGCGGTCCCGCCGAGCCGGGCCGCGTACGCCACGCCGAGGTCGCGCAGGAACGGCCCGTCCGACCACTCGTCGGTGGTGACGTGGTGCAGCAGGATCACCACCACGTGCTCGTCGGGGGCGAGCCGGGCGATGGTGAGCCGGACCGGCAGTTCGGTGGCGAGGTCGAACGGCCGGGACGCGGCGGCCCTGACCACCGTGGGCAGTTCGGCGGCGGTGACGTCGCGCAGGTCGACGGCGGGTACCGCGTCGGCGGTCGGGACGACGCGCTGCACCGGGCGGCCGTCGTGGGTGACGACGAGGGTCCGCAGCGCCTCGTGCCGCGCCACCACGTCCCGCACGGCGGCGGTGAACGCGTCGGTGTCCAGGGTGCCGCGCAGCCGGGCGACCAGCGGGAAGTTGTACGCCGCGGAGTCCGGGTCGAGCTGGTGCAGCACCCACAGCCGCTGCTGGGCGTACGACGCCGGTAGCGGGTCGGGGCGGGGTGCCGGTTCCAGGGCCGGCCGGTCGCCGCCGGGGTCCGGGGCGACGCGGGCGCACAGTTCGGCGACGGTCGGCGCCTCGAACAGGTCGCGGATCGACAGGTCGGCGCCGAGGACGCCACGGGCCCGGCCGACCAGCCGGGTGGCGAGCAGCGAGTGGCCGCCGAGGTCGAAGAAGTTGTCCCGTACGCCGACCGCCGGCAGGCCGAGCACGTCGGCGAAGAGTTCGCACAGGGCCCGTTCGCGGTCGTTGGCCGGCGCCTGGTCGGGGGTGGCCGTCGGGGCGGGGTCGGCGTCCGGCAGCGCCCGGGTGTTGAGCTTGCCGTTGACGGTCAGTGGCAGGTCGGCGAGCAGCACCAGGGCGGCCGGGACCATGTAGTCGGGCAGTCCGCGCTTGAGATGGTCGCGCAGTCGGGTGGTGAGGGCCGCGGTGCCCCGGGCGGCGGCGGGCCGGTTGGCGCAGTCGGCGGGGGTGGCGGCGGCCCGCAGCGGCCGGCACAGCCCGGCCGGCGGCTCCTCGTCCGGCGGGGTCAGCACCAGGTCGAGGCTGCCGTCGTGGGCCGGTGACCAGGTGACCAGCGCCCGGTAGCCGAGCCGTTCCCCGAGTTCGCGCAACGCCTCCGGCTCCACCCCGTCCGCACCGTCCACATCGGATGGCTGGTCGTCGAGGGCACGGACGGTCGCGAGTTCACCGGCGAGGCGGGCGTTGGGCACCCGCTCGACGCGTACCCGTTCGGGCCGGGCCGATTCCAGGTACGCGCCGAGCCCGGCGAGGTCGCCGTCGAAGCGTCGTACCGGCAGGTCGGCCGCGGGTGGCGTGGTGCCGGATGCCGCCCGCAGCACCACGTCGTAGCGGTGCCGGGTCAGCTCGTTGTGGTGCCGCCCCCGTTTGGTGAGCACGGTGCCGGCCACGCCCGGAAGGACCGCGAACAGGTCGGGGTCGACCAGCAGTTCCTTCTCCATCAGCACGCCGCGCTCGACGGCGCGCCGCAGCCGGTCGGGATCGGGGTCGGCGCCGGACCGGGCCGCCTGCACGGCGGCGTGGAAGGTACGGGCCAGCCGCAGGTTGCGTACGTCGCCGACGAAGACGGCACCGCCGGGCACCACCAGGTCCAGCGCGCCGGTCAGCACCTGGACCAGGTATTCGACGCTCGGGAAGTACTGGACCACCGAGTTGATCACGATGGTGTCGAAGTGGTCGCGGGGCAGCCCGGACAGGTCGTCGGCGCGCCGGTGCCGCAGCTCGACCCGGCCGGCGAGATCCGGTACGCCGGCCACGTCGACCCGCAGCTTGTCGATGACGGGTGCGGCGAAGTCGGTGCCCCAGTACGACTCGCAGTCCGGGGCGAGCCGGGTCAGCAGCAGCCCGGTGCCGCAGCCGATCTCCAACACCCGGCGCGGTCGCAGTTCGCGGATCCGGGCGACGGTCGTGTCCCGCCACTCGCGCATGTCGGCGAGCGGGATCGGGCGGCCGTCGTAGCTGGAGTCCCAGCCGGCGAACTCCTCGGTCCCGACGGCGGTGCCGACCTCGGCGTACTCGTCGTGGTAGATCTGGTGCCACTCGGCGATCTGTTCGTCCTCGTCACCGGCGGCGACGCCGTCGGCCGGCACGACGTAGCCGACCAGGCGGCGGCCGGTGCCGGTGTCGCGGGCGACGACGGCGGCCCGGGCGACGTCGGGGTGCTCGGTGAGCACCGATTCGATCTCGCCCAGTTCCACCCGGTACCCACGGATCTTCACCTGGTCGTCGGTGCGGCCGAGGAAGTCGAGGTTGCCGTCCGGGCGGCGGCGGACCAGGTCACCGGTGCGGTAGAGCCGCTCCCCCGGCGCCCCGAACGGGTCGGCGACGAACCGGTGCGCGGTCAGGCCGGGGCTGCCGAGATAGCCACGGGCCAGGCCGGCGCCGCCGATGTAGAGCTCACCGGCGCAGCCGTCCGGCACCGGGCGCAGCCACGGGTCGAGCAGGTGGGCCCGGGTGTTCCAGATCTCCCGGCCGACGGTCGGGGTGGCGCTGTCGAGGGTGCCGCCGCCGAGGGTGTTGATGGTGTATTCGGTCGGACCGTAGAGGTTGTAGCCGAGCGTGCCGTCGGTGTCCCGCAGCCGGTTCCAGACCTGGTCGGAGACGGCCTCGCCGCCGAGCAGCACCAGCACCGGCCGGTGCCGGCCGGCCGCCTCGTCGCCCGCCAGCAGCCCTTGCGCGATCAGGTGGTCGGCGTACGTCGGGGTCACGTTGACGACGTCGATGCGGTGCCGGTCGCAGTACGCCACCAGCGCCTCGGCGTCGCGGCGCAGTTCCTCGTCGCAGACGTGCACCTCGTGGCCCTCGACCAGCCAGAGCAGTTCCTCCCACGACATGTCGAAGGCGAACGAGACGGTGTGCGCGATCCGCAGCCGCCGGCCGGCGGCCTCGACGACCGGGCCGAAGATCGCCTCCTGGTGGTTGAGCTGCATGTTCGTCAGCCCCCGGTACGGGGTGACGACGCCCTTGGGCCGGCCGGTCGAGCCGGACGTGTAGATGACGTACGCGGGGTGTTCGAGCCGTTCGGGGCGGGTGCGGGCGAAGGCCGGGTGCTCGGCTGGTTCGGCCGGGGTCGCGGCGAGTTCGGCGACGGTCTCCGGGGCGTCGAGCCGCAGCAGGTCACGGTCGGGCAGCCGGGCGGCGACGGCCTTCGTGGTCAGCACACAGACCGGCCCGGCGTCGTCGATCATGTGGGCCAGCCGGTCGGCGGGGTGGTCCAGTTCCAGCGGGAGGTAGGCGGCCCCGGTGCGCAGCACCGCGAACAGCGCGGCCACCATGTCCGCCGAGCGGGGCAGGGCCAGCGCCACCACCTTCTCCGGGCCGGCGCCCCTGGTCATCAGCAGGCGGGCGATCCGGTTCACCCGGGCGTCCAGTTCGGCGTACGTCCACCGTCGTGCCCCGAACACCAGTGCGGTCTCGTCCGGCGTACGGCGGGCCTGCGCGCCGAGCAGGTCGGCGATCGTGTCGCCGGGCAGCGGCCGTACGGTCGCCCCGGCGCGGGCGGCCAGCGCGGCGCGTTCGGCCGGCGGCAGCACGTCGAGCCGGCCGACCGGGGTGGCCGGTGCGGCGGCCAGCCGGGAGAGGACGGTGACGAACCGGTCGAGCAGGCCGGTGGCCGTCGGTGCCCCGACCGTGTCGGCCCGGTACGCCAGCGTCGCCCGCAGCCGCTGTCCGGGTGCGACGACCAGGGTGAGCGGGTAGTGGGTGGCGTCGACGCTGCCGGCCTCGGTGACGCCGTACCGGTCGCGGAGCCGCGTGATCTCGTCGTCGCCGCCGACCTGCTGCAGGGCGAAGAGGGTGTCGAAGAGCTGGGTGTGGCCGCTCTCCCGCTGCACCTCGCCGAGGCCGAGGTATTCGTGCGGCATCAGCGCGGCCCGTTCGGCCTGCATCCGGCGCAGCAGGTCACCGACGGGTTCGGCCGCGTCGAGGGCGACCCGGACCGGAACGGTGTTGAGGAACAGGCCGATGGTGTCGTCGACGTACGGAATCTGCGCGGGCCGGCCGGCGACGGTGGTGCCGAAGACGACGTCGGTACGGCCGACCGCGGTGGAGAGCACGAGTGCCCAGGCGGCGTTGAGCAGGGTGTTGAGGGTGACGCCGTGGTCGCGGGCGGCGGCGCGCAGCCGGTCGGTCGCCGCCGTGGACAGCTCGACGCTGCGGCGGCGCGGCAGCACCGGGCGGCGGGCCTTCTCGGCCGGGGCGACCAGGGTCGGTTCGGCCAGCCCGTCGAAGGCGGCCCGCCAGGCGGTGGCCGCCGCGTCGCGGTCCTGGCCGGCGAGCCAGTCCAGGTAGGAGCGGTAGGAGCCGGCGGGCGGCAGGTCGCGGTCGTCGCCGTCGGCGGCGTAGAGGGCGAGGAGCTGGTCGAGGACGATCCGGGCCGACCAGCCGTCCCAGAGCAGCACGTGGTGGGTGATGACGAGCCGGTCGGTGTCGCCGAGCCGGATCAGCAGCAGCCGGAAGAGCGGTGGCCGGGCCAGGTCGAAGCGGCGGGTCCGGTCGGCGGTCAGCAGCCGGTCGAGTTCCGCCGCCCGCGCGTCCTCGTCCATCGTGGACAGGTCGGCGGTGGTCAGCGCCGGTGGCGGGTCGGCGGTGACGAACTGCACCGGGGCGGGCAGCCCGTCGCCGGTGAACCCGGCCCGCAGGCCGGGGTTGCGGGCCAGCAGCGTACGGCAGGCACGGGCCAGCCGGTCGGCGTCCATCGGCCGGGCCACGTCGAAGGCGACCTGGGCGGTGTAGACGTCGAGTTCGCCGCTGTCGTAGCTGGCGTGGAAGTACAGCCCCTCCTGGAGCGGCGACAGCGGCCACACCTCCTCGACCGGCCACGGACTGCGCTCCCGTACCAGTTCCAGGTCGGCGGGTGCCAGCACCTCGACGGCCGGGGCGCCGTCCGGCCCGGCGCCGGTCCCGGCCGACGGGACGGCGTACGCGGCCAGTTCGGCGGGGGTGCGCAGGGTGAAGACGTCGCGCGGGCTGACCGGCAGGTCACGGGCGTGCGCCCGGCTGGACACCGCGATCGAGCGGATGCTGTCGCCGCCGAGGGCGAAGAAGTCGTCGTCGGCGCTGACGCCGGGCAGGTCGAGCACGGCCGCGAAGATGTCGCAGAAGAGCCGCTCGCCGTCGGTCGCCGGGGCGCGGGAGGCGGCCCGGTCCGGTTGCGGGTCGGGCAGCGCGGCCACGTCGAGCTTGCCGCTGGCGGTGCGGGGCAGGGCGTCGACGGCGACCACGACCGCCGGCACCAGCGGGCCGGGCAGGGTCGCGGCGAGGTCGGCCCGCAGCGCGTCGGGGTCGACGTCGGCGCCGGGGCGGGCGACGACGTACCCGACCAGGCGGGTGGCGCCGCCGGGACCGGGCCGTACGGCGACGGCCGCCGCCGCGACCCCGGGCCGGCCGGCGAGGTGGGCCTCCACCTCGCCCGGCTCGATGCGGTGGCCGCGTACCTTGACCTGCCGGTCGGTGCGGCCGAGGTACTCCAGCACCCCGTCCTCGGCGTACCGGACCAGGTCACCGGTCCGGTACATGCGCTCCCCCGCCGGCCCGTACGGGTCGGCGACGAACCGGTCGGCGGTCAGTGCCGGCCGGCGGTGGTAGCCCCGGGCGAGTTGGGCGCCGGCGACGTACAACTCGCCGGGTACGCCGGGCGGGACCGGGCGCAGGGCGCCGTCGAGGACGTAGAGGCGGGTGTCGGCGACCGGTCGTCCGATCGGCACGGTCGGGCCGGCCGGACCGGTGTCGGCGGGGTGCCAGGTGACCTGGATGGCGGTCTCGGTCGGGCCGTAGACGTTGTGGACCGGTGTCCCGGTCAGCTCCCGCCAGCGGGCGGCGGTCGCGGCCGGCAGCGCGTCGCCGCCGGCCAGCACCCGGGTGAGGCTGGCGACCGAGGTGCCGGTGCCGGTGTCGGCGACGGCGAGGGCGTCGGCGAAGGCGGTGAGCACCGACGAGACGGTCACCAGCGTGGTCGCCCGGTGCCGGTGGATCACCTCGGCCAGGTGGGCCGGGTCGCCGGTGCCGTCCGGGCGGGTCAGCACGATGGCGGCGCCGGCGGTCAGTGGCCAGAAGATCTCCAGGGCGGCGGGGTCGAAGGTGGCCGACAGTTGGTGCAGCACCCGGTCGTCGGCGGTGAGCCGGAACCGGTCCTGGACCCAGGTGAGCTGGCTGGTGATCGCGGCGTGCGGGACGACGACGCCCTTGGGCCGGCCGGTGGAGCCGGAGGTGAAGAGCAGGTAGGCGGGCTGGTCCGGGCGCGGCCGGGTGGCCGGGGCCGGTTCGGGCGCCGCCGGGCCGTCGACCGGGAGCAGGTCGAGCCCGGCCGGCAGTGCGGCCCGTGCCGCCGGCACCGTCACGACGGTGCGTACGCCCGCGTCGGCGAGCAGGTCGGCCAGCCGGTCGGCGGGCTGGTCGGCGTCGAGCGGCAGGTAGGCGGCGCCGGCCTTGAGCACGCCGAGCAGCCCGACGACGAGTTCGACCGATCGGGGTACGGCGACGGCGACGAACCGTTCCGGGCCGGCACCGGCGGCGACCAGGCGGGCGGCCAGTGCGGCGGCCCGTTCGTCGAGCTGCCGGTACGTCACCGTGGCGTCGCCGGCGATGATCGCCGGCGCGTGCGGGGTGCGGGCGACCTGCGTCTCGATCGCGTCGAGCAGGGTCGCCGGGCCGCCCGCGCGGTGCGGGCCGGCGAGCAGGGCGAGGGTGTGGTCGCGTTCGGCGTCGGTGAGCAGGCCGAGCCGCCCGCACGGCAGGTGCGGGTCGGTGGCGATCTGTTCGAGCAGCCGGCCGAGCCGGTCGGCGATCCGCCGCGCGGTGGGTGCGTCGACCCTGGACAGGTCGTGCTTGAAGCGCAGGTCGAGCCGGTCGCCGGGCAGGGCGATCAGGGCGAGTGGATAGTGGCCGACGTCGCGGTAGTCGAGGCCGGCGACCCCGATGGTGCCGGACGGGTCGCGCAGCCCGTCCTGTTCCGGATAGTTCTCCAGCACCACGAGGGTGTCGAAGAGTTCGTCGAGGCCGGTGAGGCGGTGCAGTTCGGCGAGGCCGAGGTGCTGGTGGTCGAGCAGGTCGGACTGTTCGGCGTGCAGGCCGGCGAGTACGTCGAGCAGCGACCGGTCGGGGTGCCAGCGCAGCCGTACCGGCAGGGTGTTGATGAACAGGCCGACGATGTCGGCGATCCCGTCGACGTCGGCGGCCCGGCCGGAGACGGTGGTGCCGAAGAGCACGTCGCGGCGGCCGGTGAGCTGGCCGAGGAGCAGCCCCCAGGCGCCCTGGAGCACGGCGCCGAGGGTGAGGCCGTACTCGCGGGCCCGGGCGGTCAGCGCGGCGGTGACCGGCTCGGGCAGGGTGATCCGCAGTTCGGCGTTGCGGGCCGGCAGTGGTCGTGCCGGCACTGGCACCAGCCGGGTCGGCTCGTCCACTCCGGACAGTGCCGCGGCCCAGGCGGTCCGGGCGGCGTCCCGGTCCTGCCGGCCGAGCCAGCCGAGGTAGGTCCGGTACGGGGTGACGGCCGGCAGCGGGGCGGCGGCCGGGCCGTAGCCGGCGAGCAGGTCGCGCAGCAGCACCGAGACCGACCAGCCGTCGGCGACGATGTGCGGGAACTGCAGGACCAGCCAGTGCCGGTCCGGGGACCGGCGGACCAGCAGGGCACGCAGCAGCGGTGCCCGGCCGAGGTCGAACGGCCGGCCGCGTTCGGCGTCGGCCTCGGCGGTCAGCCGGTCCCGCTGCGCGTCGGCGTCGAGCCCCGACAGGTCGACGGCCCGCCAGGGCAGCTCGACACCGGCCATGACGGCCTGGACGAGGTCGCCGTGCGGGCCGGTGCGGAAGGCGGCCCGCAGCGGGGCGTGCCGGTCCAGCACCGACCGCGTCGCGGCGCGTAGCGCGTCGGCGTCCAGCGGCCCGGTCAGGTCGACGACGAGCTGCACCACGTACGCGTCGGTGCCGACCCCGTCGAGCAGGGCGTGGAAGTAGAACCCCTCCTGCAACGGGGTGACCGGCAGGACCTCGACCAGGCCCGGCAGTTCGGCGGCGAGCTGGGCGGCGGTGGCCGCGTCCACCGTGACCGGCGCCGGGTCGGTCACCGGGTCGGCCACCGGCACGGCGTCCGGGGCCAGCGCGGCGACGGTACGCCGGACGAAGACCTGGCGCAGGGTGATCGCGAGTCCGGCCTGCCGGGCCCTGATCACCAGTTGGATCGCGACGATGCTGTCGCCGCCGAGGGCGAAGAAGTCGTCGTCGATGCCGACCGAGGGCAGGTCGAGCACCTCGGCGTAGAGGGTGCAGAGCAGTTCCTCGCGGGCGCCGCGCGGACGTACGCCGGTGCTGAGCGCGCCGAGGTCGGGCGCCGGCAGCGCGGCCCGGTCGACCTTGCCGCTGCCGGTGACCGGGATGCGGTGCAGGGCGACGAAGGCCGCCGGCACCATGTGCTCGGGCAGCCAGGTGCGGGCCTGCTCACGCAGCCGGCGCAGCAGGGCGGTCACGTCGCGGAAGGCGACCGGCCGGTTCGCCAGTTCGGCGAGCGGCCGCCCGGTGCCGCCGGGCCGGTAGGCGGGTGCCGGGGGCCGGTCGGCTCCGGTGGTGGCGGCGCCGTCCGGCGCTCGACCGGTGCGGAAGACCGCCTCCAGGTGGCCGTCGGTGCCGTCCGGCGCCCAGGTGACCGCGACCGTGTAGCCGTGCCGGGTGGCGAGGTCGTGCAGCGCCTCCGGGTCGACCGGGTCGGGCGTCTCCCCCGCCACGTCCGGCGCCAGTTGCCGGTGTGCCGCCAGGTCGGCGACCAGGCGGGCGTTCGGCAGCCCGGTCACCCGCAGCTCGGCCGGGCGTTCGCCGGCCAGCACCGCACCGATGGCGTCCAGGGTGGACAGTTCCGTACCCCGGACCCGGGCCGGTGCGGCCGCCACCGGCGCCCCGGCGGCCGCGCCGTCCGGGCGGCGGTGCAGGACCACGTCGTAGCGGTAGCGGCTCAGCTCGTTGTGGTCGGTGCCGCGCCTGACCCACAGGTCGACGCCGGCGACGTCCGGCAGCCCGGCGGCCAGGGTCGGGAAGAAGTCCGGGTCGAGCAGCAGTTCGCCCTCCCAGGCGAGGTCCTGCTCGACGCCGGTGCGGGCCGCCGCGACGTCCAGCGGCCGCCGTCCGGCGGTGTGCCGGCCGACCTGTACGGCGGCCCGCAGCACCGGCAGCAGCCGCAGGTTGCGTACGTCCCCGACGAAGACCCGCCCGCCGGGGACGACCAGTTCGACGGCGCGCCGCAGCACGTCGGCGAGGTAGCCGGCGTCCGGGAAGTACTGGACGACCGAGTTGACCACCACGGTGTCGAAGAAGCCGGCCGGCAGCCCGTCGAACCGGTGTGCCGGCCGGGCCCGCAGGGTGACCCGCCCGGCCAGGTCCGGGTTGCCCGCGACGTGGCCGCGCAGCGTCTCGATCGCCTGCTCGGACAGGTCGGTACCCCAGTACGCCTCGCTGTGCGGGGCGAGCCTGGACAGGATCAGACCGCTGCCGACCCCGATCTCCAGGATCCGTCGGGGCCGCAGCGCCCCGATCCGGGCGACGGTGGCGTCCCGCCAGGCCCGCATCTCGGGCAGCGGGATCGGCTGGCCGTCGTACGTGCTGTTCCAGCCGGTGAAGTTGTCGGCGGCGGGTTCGGCGGTGCCGGCCCGGTAGAGCAGCTCGTGCAGCTCCTTCCACTGCGCGACCTGCCCGTCACCCCGTCCGGCGGCACCGTCGGCCGCGGCGGTTCTCCCCCCGGTCGCCGGTACGACGTACGCGACCAGCCGCCGGTCGCCGGGCCGGTCCTCGCGTACGGTCGCGACGACCTGGGCCACCTCGGGGTCGCCGGCGATCGCCGACTCGACCTCGCCCAACTCGATCCGGTATCCGCGGATCTTCACCTGGTCGTCGGCCCGGCCGACGAAGTCGAGCTGACCGTCGGCCCGCCACCGCACCAGGTCACCGGTGCGGTAGAGGCGTTCCCCGGCCGGCCCGTACGGGTCGGCGACGAACCGCTGCGCGGTCAGCCCGGCCCGGTTCAGGTAGCCGCGGGCGAGGCCGGGGCCACCGAGGTACAGCTCGCCGATGACGCCGACCGGCACCGGGCGCAGCGTGTCGTCGAGGACGTAGGCGCGGGTGCCGGGGTCGGGGCGGCCGATCGGCACCGAGGAGCCGGTCGGCAGGTCGGGGTCGCAGCGGCCCAGGGTCGAGTTGACGGTCGCCTCGGTCGGCCCGTACGCGTTGTACATCTTCAGCCGGCGGGCGTAGCGGGCGACGAGTTCGGACGAGACCCGTTCGGTGCCGGCGAGCAGGGTGGCGCCCTCGGGCAGTTCGGCGTCGGCGGGCAGGACGGCGAGCAGGGCCGGCGGCAGGATCATGAAGGTGGCGCCGTGGTCGCGGGCGTACCCGGCGAGGGCGTCGGTCGGCACCCGCCGGTCGGCGGGGACCAGCACCATCCGGCCGCCGGACAGCAGGGCCAGGCACAGGTCCCAGAACGCGACGTCGAAGCTCGGTGAGGCGAACTGGAGGACGCGGCTGTGCGGGCCGATGCCGAACCGCTCGGTCTGGGTGGCGATGAGCTTGGCGACCCCGGTGTGCGACAGCACGACGCCCTTCGGGTGGCCGGTGGAGCCGGAGGTGTAGATGACGTACGCGGCACCGTGGACGGTCAGCGGGGCGGACCGGTCGGCGTCGGTCGGGTCGGTGACCGGCTGCCCGGTCAGGTCCGCGGCGAGGTCCGGGGTGTCGAGCAGCAACCGGTCGGTGCCGGCGCGGTGTGGTATCCGGTCGGTGAGGTCGGTGGTGGTGAGCAGGCAGACGGGTGCGGCGTCGGCCAGCATGTAGGCGATCCGGTCGGCCGGGTAGTCGACGTCGAGCGGCAGGTAGGCGGCACCGGCCTTGAGGACGGCCAGTTCGGCGACGATCAGGTCCACCGACCGGGGCAGGGCGAGCGCGACCAGCCGCTCCGGGCCGGCGCCGGCGGCGATCAGCAGGTGGGCGAGCCGGTTGGCGCGCTCGTTGAGCTGCCGGTACGTCAGCTCGGTTTCCTCCAGCACGAGTGCGATCGCGTCGGGGGTGCGCCGTACCCGGGTCTGGAAGAGGTCGGGGACGGTGCCGGGCGGCACCGCGCAGGCGGTGTCGTTCCAGCCGACCAGGATCCGGTGCCGTTCGGCGGGGGTGAGCAGGTCCAGTTCGGCGACGGGCCGGTCGGGCCGCCGCGCCCCGTCGGTGAGGAGGTTGTCGAGGTGGTCGAGCAGGCGTGCGGCCGCCGCCGGGGCCAGCCGGCCGGTGGCGGAGCGCAGGTCGAGTTCGACGGCGTCGGCGCCGGTGGTGGTGGCGCCGAGCCACAGATCGAGGCGGTCGTCGGGGACGGCGCCGTACCCGACGTTGTAGGGCGCGGCGGTGGCCGGGTCGACGATCGTGTCCAGCGGCAGGGTGTGGGCCGCCGCCGCGGCCCGGGTGGCGGCGACCCGCCCGGCGAGTTCGGCGAGCCCCGGCGCGCCGGCGAGGTCCAGGCGCAGCGGTAGTTCGGCGCCGATCAGCAGGTCGGTTCCGCCGGTGTAGCGGTGCAGCAGGGCGGCGAGCCCGGCGAGTACGACGTCGTCGGTGCCGGTCCCGGTGCGGCGGGCGAGGTCGGCCAGCGGGCCGGCGGGCAGCGTACGGCGGTGCCCGATCCGCGGCCGGGAGCCGGTGCGGGGGGCGGGGACCTGCGGCGTACGGGTGCCGTCCACCGGGAGCGGGATCTCCGGGGCGGCCCCGGCGAGCCGGTCCCGCCAGTACCGCAGGGCGGACTCCACAGTGGTCGTTTCGCTGGCGGACAAGAAGGATCACACCTTTCCGGCGGAAGGCACGCGGGGCCGACCGGCCCCGGGACGGAAACGCGCCGAGCGGTCAGACGCGGGCGGCGGCGGGAGTCTGGACGGCGCGGCGGGCGGCGATCGACGTGACGATCTCGGCGGCCCGGATCGCACCGTTGGACAGCAGCGACGAGCTGATCCCGTGGCTGTGTTCGGTGCCGCCCTGGAGGTAGACGCCGCAGCGCAGGGTGTCGCGGGTGGCCACCCGGTAGTCGCGGTGCACCCGGAGCCGGCCGTGGCCGTCGCGTTCGCAGTGGTCGCCGAGTTCGCCGAGCAGCATCGTCGGGTCGACCGGGTCGTAGCCGGTGGCGCAGACCAGGATGTCGGCGTCGAGCGTGCGGCGTTCGCCGGTGGTCAGGGTTTCGACGACCACCCGTACGCCGGCGTCGTGCACGGTTGCGGCGGCCAGCCGGGTGACGTTGAGCATGTGCAGCCGCCTGCGGCCGAGCACCTGTTCCTGGTAGCTGCGGCGGTACAGCTCGGCGATGAGGTCGCCGTCGACCACCGCGTAGTTGGTGTTGCCGTGGTAGCCCATGAGCTGGTTCTTGACCTCGGCGGGGGCGTCGTAGAAGTCGTCGACGGCGGCCGGGTCGAAGATGCGGTTGGCGAACGAGCTGTCGTCGGCGGGGGTGTATCCGTAGCGGGCGAAGACCGCGTAGACCTCGGCGTCGGTGAACTGCTCGTGCAGCCGGGCGGTGACCTCGGCGGCACTCTGGCCGGCGCCGACGACGACGAACCGGGCCGGGGTGGCGCCGGTGAGCCGGCCAAGGTTGTGCAGCAGCTCGCCGCTGTGCCAGATCCGGTCGCCGGCGACGACGCCGCCGGGCAGGCGGGGGCGCAGACCGGTGGCGAAGACGAGGTTGCGGGCCCGGTAGACGGTGGTGCCGGCGCCGGTGTCGACCAGCACGTCGACCAGGTCGACGCCGCCGTCGGCGTCGGTTCCGGCCGGGCGTACGGCGATCACCTCGTGGCCGTAGCGGACCGAGTCGTCGACCTGGGCGGCGGCCCATTCGAGGTAGTCGTGGTATTCGACCCGCAGCGGGTTGAGCGTCTTGTGGTTGATGAAGTCGACCAGGCGGCCCTTCTCCTTGAGGTAGCACAGGAAGCTGAACCGGCTGGTGGGGTCGCGCAGGGTGACCAGGTCCTTGAGGAACGAGACCTGCATGGTGGCGTCGTCCAGGAGCATGCCCCGGTGCCAGCCGAAACGCTCCTGGCGCTCGAGGAAGACCGCGGTGGGCCGGCCCGGGCCGCTCTGCTCGGTCAGCGCGATGGCCAGGGCCAGATTGGACGGTCCGAATCCCACCCCTACGACGTCGTAGACGGGCACATCGGGCGAAGAGCGCGGCATAGACCACCCCTAGATCGTTATTTAGGGTAGGCTACCCTTTGCTAGAATGCCGGTCAATGCGTCACGGGATCGACACGCAGCGCGCAGACAGGTAAGCCTTGCCTGACCCACCCACCGTCGTCAATGCCTGGAGGCGTCAAGATGCGAGTCGTCATGTTCGGTTACCAGACCTGGGGACACCGGACCCTGCAAGCGCTGCTGGACTCCGAACACGAGGTCGCGCTGGTCGTGACGCACCCGAAGAGCGACCACGCGTACGAGCAGATGTGGGACGACTCGGTCGCCGACCTGGCCCGCGACAGCGGCGTACCGGTGCTGCTGCGCCAGCGCCCCGACGACGACCTGGCCGAGGAGGTCAAGCGGGCCGACGCCGACATCATCGTGGCGACCAACTGGCGCACCTGGATCCCGCCGGCGATCTTCAACCAGCCCCGGTACGGCACCCTGAACGTGCACGACTCGCTGCTACCGGCGTACGCCGGCTTCTCGCCGCTGATCTGGGCGGTGATCAACGGCGAGCCGGAGGTCGGCGTCACCGCGCACATGATGGACGAGGAACTGGACGCCGGCGACATCGTCCTGCAACGTGCCGTACCGGTCGGGCCGACCGACACCACGACCGACCTGTTCCACCGCACGCTGGCCCTCTTCGGGCCGATCACCCTGGACGGCCTGGCGCTCATCGCGTCCGGCCGGACCGACTGGGTCAAGCAGGACCGCGGCCGGGCCAGCTTCTTCCACAAGCGGTCCATCGAGGACAGCCGGATCGACTGGACCTGGCCGGCACAGGACCTGGAGCGGCTGGTCCGGGCGCTGCCCGACCCGTACCCGAACGCCTTCACCTACCACCGCGGCGAGCGGATCCGGATCATCTCGGCGGGGATCTCCGAGGGCTGCTACGGCGGCACACCGGGCCGGATCTTCATCCGGGAGGGCGACGGCATCGTGATCGTCGCCGGTGCGGAGGCCCGTCGTGGCCGCAGCCACGGCCTGGTCGTCAAGCGGGTACGCACCGACGACGGCACCGAACTGCCGGCCACCGAGTACTTCCGCACCATGGGCGGTTACCTGACCGACCGCCCCTGACCGGACGACGCCGGCCGCCCCCGGGTCACGGCCTGCCGCCGTCCACCACCGCGTCGGCGTCGTCCCAGTCGACGCGGTAGCGGTACTGCTCCTGCCCCGCCCTGGCGCCCATCCGTAGGAAGGTGGGCAGCATCAGGTCACGGAAGACGCTGCCCGCGGCCGAGGTGACCTTCCGGTCGCCGATCCGGCGTCCCATCCGGACGATCGCCTCGGCCCGGTCCCGGCGCCGCGCCACGAAGTCGTCGAACGCCGCGACCGCGCTGGCCCGGTCCCGCAGGCACCGGGCCAGTACGGCGGCGTCCTCGACGGCGAGACTGGCCCCCTGGCCACTGGACGGGCTGGTGGCGTGCGCGGCGTCGCCGATCAGGCAGATCCTGGACGTGTGCCAGGTCGCGAGCGACCGTAGGTCGTAGATCGGCCACGCGCCGAGCGAACTCTCCGCGGCGGCCAGGATCGCCGGCACCGGGTCGGGGTCGCCGTCGTGCAGCGCCCGGATGTCGGCCATCCACCGGGCCTGGTCCAGCCGGTCCAGTTCGCCGCGCCGGGGTTCCCGCCGGTGCGGGACGTTGGTGAACCAGTAGACGAGCCCGCCGTGGGCCGAGTAGCCGAAGAACGCCCGCCGGCCGAAGATCATCTGCTGGCGGGCGGTGTCGGGCAGCGGCATGGCCGTCCAGCCGCCGCAGTCGACGATCCCGGTGTACGCCGGGGTCGGCGCGTCGGGCCAGGTGAGTCGCCGTACGGTCGACCACACCCCGTCGGCGCCGATCACGATGTCGGCGTCGACGGCACGACCGCCGGCGAAGACCGCCCGCACCCCGTCGGTGTGCTCGACGAGACGCTCCAGCCTGGCGTCGAAGGTGTACGGGACGCCGGCCGCCCGGGCCCGCTCGGCGAGGGCTGCCTGCAACCGCGCCCGGCGCAGGACGACGCCACGCGCGCCGTACCGCTCCTGGTCGGCCTCGCCGGGCAGCTCGCCGATCCGCCGGCCGCGCGAGTTGCGGAAGTCGATCCCGGACAGTTCGAAGCCGCCGGCCGCCGCCGGTACGTCGCCGAGGCCGAGCGTGCGCAGGGCGTTGACGCCGTTGGGGGCGAGGGTGAGGAAGGCGCCGCCGCTGTCCTCGACGTCCGGACGGGCCTCGGCGACCTCGCTGGCTAGCCCGGCCTTGTGCAGTGCCAGGGCGAGTGCCGACCCGGCGATGCCGCCACCGATGATGAGAGTCTTCATGGGTCACGTCCAGAGAAGAGAAGATAGTTCGTTCGTCCGAACGATTGAAAGGTAGCAGCGGTCTCATGGCGTCGTCAACGGAACGGGACGCGGACCGGGCGGCCGCCGAGACGGCGGTCGCCGACTCCGGCCGCCTGCTGAGCACGGCGATGATCCTGTTCCACACCAGCCTGTCGAAGAAGGTCGGCCTGGGGCCGACCGACGAGAAGGTGCTCGAACTCGTCCAGCGGCATCGCAACGTGTCCCCACGGCAGCTCGCCGAACTGACCGGACTGGCCAAGAACTCGATCACCGACGTACTCGACCGGCTGGCCCGGCGCGGCTTCGTGACGCGGCAGCCCGACCCGGCCGACGGCCGCAAGGTGATCGTCGTGGCGGCCGACGAGGGCATCGCCCGGATCGCGACGCACTTCGCCGGCCTGATGGGGCGACTCGCCGACCTCAACGCCGCGTTCTCCCCCGAGGAGCTGCGGGTGGTCGCGGAATACCAGCGCCGGGCGGCCGAGATCCAGGAGGACGAGGCCCGGCGGCTGGCCGCCGACTGAGCCGTGCGCTCCGCGCACGTCCGGCCCGGACCGGACGGGCCCGGTGCCGGCCGGCCCGGCGTCAGTTCGGCTGGGCCCGGCCCCGACGCCAGTAGCCCATGAACGCCACCGCCCGCCGGTCGACACCGCACTCGCCCACCAGGAACCGGCGCAGCGCCACCACGGTGCCGGCCTCGCCGGCGAGCCAGGCGTAACCGCCGTCGACCCGGCGTTCGTCGTCGGGTTCCGGCACCTGCCACGGGTCCTCGTCCCCGTCGGCGGGTACGGCGGCCGGCGCACCGCCGGCGGCCGGCAGCGCCAGGCCGGGGGCCAGCTCGCGGACCACCCGCTCCAGCCGCTCGCCCCGGCTGCCGACCAGCCACACCAGGTCGACGTCGGGCGACACGTCCAGCTCGACGACGTCGGCCGGCTCGGGCACCTCCAGCACCACGGTCGTGGTGGTGCCGGGCGGGATCGACTCCGCGATCGCCGCCGCGGCCGGCAGCGCGGCGGCGTCGGCGGCGAGCAGCAGGCGGGCGGCCAGCGGCGGGGGCGCCCAGGCGACGTCGGTCGCCGGGGGCCCGACCACCGGCCCGATGACGGTCAGCGGATCACCGGTCCGGGCGGTGGTGGCGAACCTGGTGGCGGGGCCGGTGTCGCCGTGCACGACGAAGTCGATGTCCAGCTCGCGGTCCGCCGGCCGGAAGGACCGCACCGTGTACGTCCGCAGCGGCGCCCGGCGCCCGGTCGGCGTGTCCCGCCACCGCCCGAACCAGTCCGGCTCGCCGACGTAGCCGAGGTGTTCCGCCTCGTCGGTCAGGAAGAGCAGGTTGATCCGCTGGTCGAAGCCGTGGCCGGCGAAGTCCGCGAGGGATTCGCCGGCCAGGGTGACCCGGGTGAACGTCGGGCTGAGCCGCCGCACCCGGGTCACCCTGGTCAGAAAGGTCTGGTACGACGCCACTACGAGCCGGTCTTGGTCAGCGACGGCAGCAGTTGGTCGATCGCGTACGGCACGCTGAGCACCGTGACGAACGACAGGGCCGCACCGATCGGCGGCTCCATGTACGGCACGAACACGGCCTTGCCGCCGGTCACGACCTTGAGCGTGGCGAAGACCGGGTCGGCGCGGACCCGGGGCTCGACCGACTCGTCGGTGGCGAGCAGCAGCAGCCGGTCGACGTCGAGGATGTCCAGCCGCTCGGAGCTGACCACCGCGGCGGTGTCCTGGCCGGCGGCCTGCTCGACCTGGTCGGAGAGCTTGAAGCCCATCTCGGCGAGCAGTTGCGCCTTCGGGTCGGACTTGGCGAAGGCGGCGTACATGCCGGGCTCGCTGGGGTCGGCGACCACGATGGTCTGCTGGGCGAACTCCGGGTGCTGCTGGCGGATGTCCGCGAACCGCTTGTCGATGTCGCCGAGCAACTGCTCGACCTGCTCGGTCTTGCCGAGGGCCTGCCCGATGGTCCGGGTCATCTCGTCCCACGGGGTCGAGTAGTCCTCGTACTTCGCCGACTGGGCGACGACCGGGGCGACCTTGGACAGGGTGTCGTACTGCTCCTTCTTCATGCCCGAGTACTGGGCGATGATCAGGTCGGGAGCCAGTTCGATGATCTTCTCGACGTCGTACTCGTCGCGCTCGCCGACGATCTCCGGTTGGGTGCCGCCCCACCGGTCCTTCACCCAGGCCCAGTTGCCGAACGGGCGCTCGCCGAACCAGTCGACCGCGCCGACCGGCTTGATGCCCAGCGCCAGCACGGTGTCCTGGTCGCTGAGGCCGAGGGTCACCACCCGGGTCGGTGCGGCGGGAATCGAGGTGGAGCCGTATTTGTGGTCGATCACCACCGGCCAGGCGCCGTCTCCGGCGGGTGCCGGGGCGCCGTCGGGGTCGGCGGTGTCCCCGCCGCAGGCGGCCAGTACGCCGACCAGCGCGACGGCGATCGCCGACCGGGCCAGCCGGCCCGACCGCCGACCAGTGCCGATCTCGTATGAGCTGTTCATCGGTCCGCTTTCCGAAGCATGGGGAATCGAAAGTCGACAGCACTGTCCGATCGAGGCGTTCGGGACAGCCGAATCGACACCGACAACGCTAAGGGTCGGCTAACCTAACCTCAAGCCGTAAGATGCTCTCACCCACGAGCCGCTCCCGCAAGGAGCACGCCGCACCGCCCCACCCGCCAGAGAGGCCCGCGTGACCGCCACCCCGCTCTTCGCGCCCGTACGGCGGACCGCCGGCATCCGCCTGCTCGGGTTGGCCGCCGGGCTGGCCCTGCTGGCCGTGGTGTGCCTGCTCTCGATCGCGTTCGGAACGCGACAGCTCCCCATCGGACAGGTCATCGACTCCTTTGTGGACCCTGGTCGGGTGCCCGCCGACGTGCTCGCCATCGTGCGCGGCGTACGCATCCCGCGTACCGCCCTGGGGTTGCTGGCCGGCGCCTCGATCGGACTGGCCGGCGCGGTGATGCAGGGCCTGACCCGCAACCCGCTGGCCGACCCGGGCCTGCTCGGGGTCAGCGCCGGAGCCGCGTTCGGCATCGTCGTCGCGATGGCGCTGCTGAACGTCACCGGCGTCTACGGCTACATCTGGTTCGCCCTCACCGGGGCGCTGCTGGCCAGCGCCGTCGTGTATGTGCTCGGCGGCCTCGGCCGGGGCGGCGCCACCCCGGTCAAGCTCGCCCTGGCCGGCGTCGGCGTGACCCTGCTGATCGGATCGCTGACCAGCGCCATCGTGCTCTCCAGCCCGCTGGCCCTGGACCGCTTCCGGTTCTGGACCGCCGGTTCGATCGCCGGCCAGGACGCCGGCGTGGTGCTGCGCATCCTGCCGTTCCTGGCCGCCGGCGTCGTCCTCGCGCTCGGCACCGCGCCGGCCCTGAACAGCCTCGCCCTCGGCGACCAGGTCGCCAAGGCACTCGGCCAGCGGATCGGCTGGATCCGGTTGCAGGGCGCGCTCGCCGTCACCCTGCTGGCCGCCGGCGCCGTCGCCGTCACCGGCCCGATCGTCTTCGTCGGCCTCGTCGTCCCGCACCTGGTCCGGATGGTCACCGGCCCGGACTACCGCTGGCTGCTGCCGTACACGATCGTCTACTCCCCCGTCCTGCTGCTCGCCGCCGACGTCGCCGGCCGGATCGTGGCCCGCCCCGGCGAAATCCAGGTCGGCGTCATCGTCGCCTTCATCGGCGGCCCCTTCTTCATCGCGCTGGTCCGCCGGCGCCGACTCGCGGAGCTGTAGCCGGTGGCCTTCCTGGAAACCTCGACCGCCGCCGGCCGGACCACGTTCCGGTTGGCCCGGCCGGCCGTCTCCGGCGTGCTCGCACTGCGCCCGATCGCGGTCGGCACCCTGCTCGCCGCCGTCACCTTCGCGGCGTTCTGCGTCAGCGTCGCGGACGGCCGGATCCAGATCCCGCTCACCGACGTGGTTCCCGCCCTCTTCGGCCACGGCGACCCGGGCACGCTGCTCGTCGTACGGGAGTTGCGGCTGCCCCGCGCCCTGACCGGACTGCTGGTCGGCGCCGCGTTCGGGCTGTCCGGGGCGGTGTTCCAGGCGATGACCGGCAACCCGCTGGCCAGCCCCGACATGATCGGGGTGATCGCCGGGGCGCAGACCGCCGTCGTCGCCGGCATCGTGCTCGGCCTCGGCGCCGGCCTCGGCACCCAGACACTCGGCGTGGTCGGCGCGCTGATCGCCGCACTCGTCGTGTACCTGCTCGCCTGGGGACGGGGCACCACCGGATACCGGCTCGTGCTGGTCGGCGTCGGGGTCGCCTGGATGTGCACCAGCGCCACCGACTACCTGGTGGCCCGGGCGATGCCGTACGAGGCCCGGGCGGCGGTCGGCTGGCTGGTCGGCAGCCTCAACGAACGCGGCTGGCACCACGTACGCCCGCTGGCCCTGGCGATGGCCGTACTCGTGCCGGCCGTCCTGCTGCTCGGCCGCTGGCTGGGCACCCTGCACCTGGGCGACCCGGTCGCGACCGCCCTGGGCACCCCGGTCGGCTACGCCCGGATCGCGCTGCTGGTGACCGGCGTCGGGCTGGCCGCCTTCGGCACCGCCGCCGCCGGCCCGATCCTGTTCGTGGCACTGGTCTCGCCCCAGATCGCCCAACGGCTGGCCGGCCGGGCCACCCCGCCGCCGCTGATCTCCGCCGTCACCGGCGCCCTCATCGTGCTGGCCGGTGACCTGGTCAGCCGGATCGTGCTGGCCGACGCGCGCCTGCCGATCGGGGTGGTGACCGGGGTGCTCGGCGCTCCCGTCCTGCTCTGGCTCCTCGTCCGCGCCAACCGCACCGGTTCTGGAGGATGACCGTGAAACGTGACCTGTCCGGCACGCCCGAACCCGACCTGCCGCACCCGCCGGAGCTGCACGCCACCGGACTGCGGCTGGGCTACGACGGCACGATCGTCGTCGACGGGCTCGACCTCGCCGTCCCGGCCGGCCGGATCACCGTGATCATCGGCGGCAACGCGTGCGGCAAGTCGACCCTGCTCCAGTCGCTGGCCCGGCTGCTCACCCCGCGCGGCGGGGCGGTGCACCTCGACGGCCGGTCGATCCACGGCATGCCGACCCGGCAGGTGGCCCGCCGGATCGGCATCCTGCCGCAGTCGCCGGTCGCGCCCGCCGGGCTCACCGTGATCGACCTGGTGACCCGCGGCCGGTCGCCGTACCAGACGTGGTGGCGGCAGTGGTCGGTCGAGGACGAGCGGGCGGTCACCGGAGCGCTCACCGCCACCGGGATGCTCGAACACGCCAACCGGCCGATCGACGCGCTCTCCGGCGGGCAGCGACAGCGGGCCTGGATCGCCATGGCGATCGCGCAGGGCACCCCGGTGCTGCTGCTCGACGAGCCGACCACCTATCTCGACCTGGCGCACCAGATCGACGTACTCGATCTGGTGGTCGACCTCAACCGCCGCGACGGCCGGACCGTCGTGATGGTGCTGCACGACATCAACCAGGCCGCCCGCTACGCCGACCATCTGATCGCGATGAAGGCCGGCCGGATCGTCCGGCAGGGACACCCGGCCGAGGTGGTCACCGCGGAACTGATCGAGGAGGTCTTCGACCTGGACTGCCAGGTCGGCGTCTGCCCGGTCAGCGACGCCCCGATGATCATCCCGATGGGGCGGCACCACGGGGCCCGTACACCCAACCTGGCGGTCCGGTGACCGTCGCGACCGCCGCCGGGCCGGTCACCGGCGGCCGGGTGCTGCGCCGCGCGGTCGCCGGCCAGACCAGGTACGTCGTTCCCGCCGGCCTGCTCGCCACCGGTCACCAGGCCGGCGAGGCGCTGGTGCCGGTCCTGATCGGCGTCGTCGTTGACGAGGCGGTCTCCACCGGTTCGACCGGTGCGCTGTTCGGCTGGCTCGGCGTGCTCGGCGCGGTCTTCCTCGGGCTTTCGACGAGCTACCGGTTCGCCGCCCGGGCCGGCGAACGCGCCGCCGAGCAGGCCGCCCACGAGATCCGCCGGGAGTTGACCGGCCGCGTCCTCGCCCCGTACGGCGGTGCCGAGACCGGGCAGTTGCCCGGCGCGCTGGTCAGCGTCGCCACCAGTGACGCGGGCCGGGTCGGCGCGGTCAACATGGCCGTCACCGCCGGCATCGCCGCCCTGGCCGCGCTGGTGACCACCGTCGTGGCGCTGCTGACCATGTCGGTGCCGCTCGGTCTGCTGATCCTGCTCGGCGCCCCGCCGGTGCTGGTCGCCGCCCACCTGCTCGGCCGGCCGTTGCAGAAGCGCAGCGCGGTCGAGCAGGAGAACGCGGCCCTGGCCTCCGGTGTCGCCGCCGACCTCGTGGCCGGCCTGCGGGTACTCAAGGGGATCGGTGCCGAACCGGCGGCCCTGGCCCGCTACCGGGTGATCAACCAGCGGTCGCTGGCCGCCACCCTGCGGGCCGCGAACGCCCAGGGCTGGCACGACGGCGCCCTGCTCGGCATCACCGGCGTGTTCATCGCGGCCGTCGCGCTGGTCGGCGCGCGGCTGGCCAGCCAGGGCGCGATCAGCGTCGGCGACCTGGTCGCCGCCGTCGGGCTGGCGCTCTTCCTGTTCAACCCGCTGTCGGTGGTCGCCTGGGTCAACGGGCAGCTGGCGCTGGCCCGGGCCTCGGCGGCCCGGGTGGCGGCCGTCCTGGCGGCGCCACCCGCGGTCCCGGCCGGTCCTGCCGCACCGGACACCCCGGTCCGTGGCGAGCTGCGGTTCGACGGTGTGGAGCACGGGCCGCTGCGGATCGGTGACCTGCGGGTCGCGCCGGGCGAACTGCTCGGCGTGGTGACCGCCGACCCTGCGGCGGCCAGCCTGCTGGTGCGCTGCCTGGCCCGGGAGACCGATCCCCTACAAGGGACGATCACATTGGACGGTGTCGCCCTGGCCGGACTCGAACCGGACCGGGTCCGGGCGGTGGTCGTCACCGCCGCGCACGACGCGGTGCTCTTCGACGGCACCGTACGCGACAACGTCACCGCGGTCGGCGGCCCGACCGCCCCGGTCGACGCCGTGCTCGCCGCCACCCGCGTCGACGAGGTGGCCCGGGGGTTGCCGGCCGGGCTGGACACCGCCGTCGGGGAACGCGGCCGGTCGCTCTCCGGTGGCCAGCGGCAGCGGGTCGCCCTGGCCCGGGCCCTGGCCGCCGACCCGCCGGTGCTGGTCGTGCACGACCCGACCACCGCCGTGGACGCCGCGACCGAGAGCCACATCGCCGCCCACCTGCGCCGGCTGCGCGCCGGCCGGACGACGGTCGTCGTGACGACCAGCCCCACCCTGCTCGCCGTCACCGACCGGGTGGTGCTCCTCGACGCCGAGGGAGGCACCGTATCGGGCCGGCACGGGGAACTTGTCGCCACCGACAAGCGGTATGCCACGACGGTCCTGGCCTGACCGGCCACCGTCCGGAACCGCCGTCCTGACCACCGTTGTCCCCACCACCGCTGTCCGACCACCGACGGGAGGCACGATGCCGAACGTACTGCCCATCGCCAGCCGGGCGCAGGCCGTCGCGGCGGTACGCCGGCTGCTGAAGCCCCGCCGGGCACTGGCCGCCGGCTCGCTGGCCGTACTCACCGCCGCGACCGCCGTCGGGCTGCTGACCCCGCCGATCCTGGGCCACCTCGTCGACCTGGTCACCCGGGGCCGGCCGGTCGACGCCCTCACCCTGCCGGCGGTGCTGCTCGTCGTGGTGGCCGTGGTGCAGGGGGTCAGCACCGCGATCGGCATCGGGATGCTCGCCCGGCTCGGCGAGGGCATGCTCGCCGAGCTGCGCGAACGGTTCGTCGAACGGGCTTTGGCACTGCCGCTGAACCGGGTGGAACAGGCCGGGTCGGGCGACCTGACGTCGCGGGTCACCGGCGACGTCGAGGTGATCGCCGAAGCGGTCCGGGCGGCCCTTCCCGAACTGGTGCGTTCGGTGCTGACCATCGGGCTGACCCTGGTCAGCCTCGCTGTACTGGACTACCGCTTCTTCGTCGCCGCCCTGCTCGCCGCCCCGATCCAGGCGCTGACCGTCCGGTGGTACCTGCGGCACAGCGGCCCCCTGTACGCCGCCCACCGCCTGGCGGTCGGCGCCCAGCAGCAGCAACTGCTGGAGACCGTCGGCGGGGCCGCGACCGTACGGGCGCTGCGGCTCGGTGACCAGCACGTCGACCGGGTCACCCGGCGCTCGTGGTCGGCGGTGGACCTGGCGCTGCGGGCGATCCGCCTGATCACCCGGTTCTACGGGCGGCTCAACCTGGCCGAGTACGTCGGGCTGGCCGCCGTACTCGTGGCGGGGTTCCTGCTGGTCCGCTCCGGTGAGGTCTCGATCGGCACGGCGACCGCCGCGGCGCTGTACTTCCACAACCTCTTCGGTCCGGTCAACGCCGCCCTGCGGCTGGTCGACGACGCGCAGGTGGCGGCGGCCAGCCTGACCCGGCTGGTCGGGGTGGCGGAGCTGCCGTCGCCCGCGGACGGACCGGCCCGGCCCGCCCCGGTCGACGGTTCCCTGAAGATCGCCGAGGTCGGGTACGCCTACCAGGCCGGCCACCCGGTGATCAGGGGCGTGACGCTGGAGATCAGCCCCGGGCAGCGGGTGGCGCTGGTCGGGGCGAGCGGCGCCGGCAAGACCACGCTGGCGCAGCTCGTCGCCGGCATCCACCAACCGGACCACGGCACGATCATGCTCGGCGGGCTCGACCTGGCCGGGCTGAGCGCGGCGGAGCGCCGCCGTACGGTCGCCGTGGTCACCCAGGAGGTGCACGTGTTCGCCGGCCCGCTCGCCGACGACCTGCGGCTGTCCAAGGTAGACGCTACGGACGACGAGCTGCGGGCGGCGCTCGCCGGGGTCGGTGCCCTGGACTGGGCGCTGGCCCTGCCCGACGGGCTGGACACCGTGGTCGGCGACGGCGGCCACCAGCTCTCGGTGACGCAGGCCCAGCAGCTCGCGCTGGCCCGGCTGGTGCTCGCCGACCCGAAGGTGGTGGTCCTCGACGAGGCGACCGCCGACGCCGGCAGCGCGGGCGCGAAGGTGCTGGAGCGGGCCGCCGACCGGGCGCTGGCCGGCCGTACGGCGCTGGTGGTCGCGCACCGTCTCACCCAGGCCGCAGCGGCGGACCGGATCGTGGTCCTCGACGCCGGCCGGATCGTCGAGACCGGCACCCACGACGAGCTGACCGCGCTACCCGACGGCCGCTACGCCACCCTGTGGCAGGCCTGGTCCGGCTCCCGCTCTCGCCCCGCTGATCAAGGAGAAGTCGTGGCCGGAGACCGGCGAAACACCCACGACTAGTCCTTGATCAGCGCGACGGGCGAGGCGCGGCGGGCGCGGTGGGCGAGGCGGGTGGGGCGGGGTGGGCGGCGGCTATGACGCGGGTCAGGGCCTCGTGCAGGCTCTGCAGCTCGGCCAGGGGCAGGCCGAGCCGTTCGACGACCGCCGGCGGGATGCGCTCCGCCTGCGCGCGCAGGTCGCGACCGGTGGTGGTCAGCGTCACCGCCAGGCTGCGCTCGTCGCGGGGGTCACGCTCGCGGCGTACGTAGCCGATCGCCTCCAGGCGCTTGAGCAGGGGTGACAGCGTGCCGGGGTCCAACTGGAGCAGCCCGCTGAGGTCCTTGACGGACAGTGGCGCGTATTGCCACAGGGCGAGCATGACCAGGTATTGCGGGTGGGTCAGGCCCATCGGCTCCAGCAGCGGGCGGTAGACGGCCACCACGCCCCGGGCGGCGACGGACAGCGCGAAACACACCTGCCGCTCCAGGGCGAGCAGGTCGTCCTGGTCACTGACAGGCTCGGCCACGGCTGCTAGCGTATCAACAGTTTTTGCACCAATCATTGGTGCCACAATCGAGGCGAGGAGAACGTGACATGACCGAGTCACCGGCACGGAAGCCGGAAAAGGGCGACCGGATGTTCAACTTCCTCTTCAAGATCCTCGGCCCGCCGACGGTCGACAACGCCCTCCAGGGCTGCTCGAGCCAGGCCCACGAACTGTGGAAGAAGGACCTCGAGGCACGCAAGCGCTACAGCCGGGAGCAGCGCGAGAAGAAGCGCGCCGCCGAGCAGGCCGCCCGCGACAACCGGACGTTCGACGTACGCTGACCGCCCGGCACGCGGCCGCCGGTCAGCCGGTGATGTCGTCGATCGCCCGGTCCGCGACGGCGAGCACCGCCGTCCCGCCACTTCGGCCGTGGGTGTCGATCGCGGTGTCGACGAACTTGATCGCGTGCGGGTCGCCGCCAGCGGCTGCCCGGTCGACCAGGTCATGGACCCCGGTCCCGGCCCGCGGCACCGGGGCGGGGCGGGCGTCGGCCGGCGCGTACGCGGCGGTGACGGCGGCCGTCGCGGCCCAGGCCGCGGCGAGGCTCGGCGCCCAGAGCGCGGCGGGCAGGGCCGGCAGAGTACGTAGCACCGCGTTCGGCGCGGTCGCGGCGTGCACGAGCATGACCGGTTCGGCGTACCCGTGACCGCCGAACCGGACGACCGCCGCGTCCACGACGGCGGCGAGCCGCTCCGGTACCGGCCCGGCCGGGTCGCCCGGCACCGCACCGGCGGCGGCCGGCCAGCCGGGCAGGTCGGCCAGCTGGGCGAGCCGGGCCCGGATGCCGTGGCGCTGGTCCGGCACCCGGGGTACGGCGTCGAGCGCCGATCTCGGGTCGGTCGACGGGTACCGCCCGGCGCCGGGCGCCGCCAGCGGCTGCCACCGGGCCGCCCAGTAGGCCAGCCCGTGGCCGAGTTCGGTGACGCGCGGGGCCGTCTCGGCGTCGAGCAGGGCCCGGACGGCGTGCCCGACCCGGATCACGCCGTGCGTGGCGCCGGCGGCGATGCCGGGCAGCAGGCGGGGCCACCACCGGGCGAGCACGTCGCGCCACGGTTCGCCGGCCAGTTCGCGCTCGAAGTGATCGAGCCAGTCGCCGGTGCGTACCGGGTCGCCGAGCGGGTCGCGCCACTCGTCGGCGGTGATCGGGTCGATGCCACGGGGCCGCTCTTCGAGCCGGTCGGCGTAGCCGTCGAGCCAGCGGTGGACGTCGTCACCGTGGCCGTGCCGGATCAGGCACTCGACCGCCATCGGGGCGTGGTTGGACAGCCAGCCGAAGCGTTCCGGCCCGGTGTGCCGGAGCCGGTCGTACGCCTCGTCGAGGATCGGGGTGGTCATGCGTACGACCGTCACACCTGAAGTCCGCTTCAAGTCAACCACCGGCCCGGACCAGGGCGGACGGTGCGACGAAGACCGCTTCCGGGAACCATGGGAGGGCCGCGTCCGACTACCCGCTGTGGGGGTCGCGCGACCGTGGGTCGGGCCACCCGCCATCGCTGAACGACGCCAGCCTGGAAGGCACCTGATGTCAAACAAGACCAGCCGCCGCCCGAAGCCGTCCGAGGGCACCGCCCGCCCGGCCGGCGGGCCGAAGCGTGACGGCTCCGCGAACGCCCGGAACGCGACCGCCGCCGCCCGGAGCCGCAAGGCCGGCGGCAAGGCCGCGAAGGCGATCCGCAACCAGGGCATGAGCACCAACATGAAGGTGACCCTGGCCCTGCTCGGGGTGGTACTGGTCGGGTTGGGCGCGCTGTTCGTGGTGGTCCAGCGCGGCAGTGACGACGCGCGGGCGGCCGCCGCCGAGCGGGTGGTCCGCGACGACAGTCACCGGCTGTCGGTCGCCGCCGACGGCAGGGTCACCGTCGTGGAGTTCCTCGACTTCGAGTGCCCGTCCTGCGCGGCGGTGTATCCGGCGGTCGAGCAGCTGCGCGCCGAGTACGACGGCCGGATCGACTACGTGGTGCGCAACTATCCGCTGCCGATGCACGCCAACGCGATGAACGCCGCGCTCGCCGTGGAGGCCGCCGCCAAGCAGGACGCGTTCGAGGGGATGTACCAGAAGCTGTTCGAGACGCAGCGGACCTGGGGCAACCAGTCACAGGACCAGGCCGCGACGTTCGAGGGGTACGCCCGCGAACTCGGGCTGGACGTCGACCGCTACCGCGCCGACGTGGCCGATCCGGCGACCGCGGCCCGGGTCAATACCGACCGCGAGGACGGGAGCGCGGCCGGGGTGACCGGCACGCCGACGTTCTTCGTCAACGGCGAGCGGTTCGACGGGCAGCCGACGTACGCCGGCCTCAAGGCCGCGGTCGACGCGGCGCTGGCCGAGTGAGCGCGCGTCCGGCGGTGCCGACCGCCCGCCGTACCCGTCCGTCGCCCAGGTCGACCCGGGTAGAGCCGGCGGCGGAGGGAACCGAACCGGTACGACCGGTCGGGCCGGTGCCGTTCGCGGCCCGGATCGTCGGTTGGGTGCTCGCGCTCGGTGGCGGGATCGGCGCCCTGGCCGCGTTCGTGCTCACCGTCGAGAAGATCAATCTGATCGAGGACCCGAGCTACCGGCCGACGTGCAGCATCAACCCGATCCTGTCCTGCGGTTCGGTGATGACGACGCCGCAGGCCGAGGTGTTCGGCTTCCCGAACCCGCTGGTCGGCATCGCCGGTTTCAGCGTGGTCACCACGATCGGCGTCCTGGTGCTGGCCGGTGCCCGGCTGCCGAGATGGGTCTGGCTGGGGTTGCAGGCCGGGGCGACGTTCGGCGTGGTCTTCGTGCACTGGCTGGTCTACCAGAGCCTCTACCGGATCGGCGCGCTGTGCCCGTACTGCATGGTGGTCTGGGTCGTCATGATCGCCATCTTCTGGTACGTCACGCTGCACAACCTGCACCACCGGCACCTGCCGGTACCCGGTGGTCGGGGTGTGGACGGGCTGATACGCCTGCACACCGTTGGGCTGACCGTCTGGTTCCTGGTCCTGGTCGGGCTGATCGGCGAGGCGTTCTGGACGTACTGGCGTACCCTGCTCTAGCTTTCGCACGGGCGGTGGCGCACGACGATCCCGGGGGTGCCGATGACCGCGGTGATCGCTGACGGTGCGGCGGCGCCGGACCGGCTCGAACCGGTGTGGCGGGCGGTTGCCGACGACTTCCGGCTGGTCGATCCGCAGGACGCGGATGCGGCGGCACTCTCCGGGCTGCACGACGATCTGTACGGGCTGTTCACCGGCCTCGGTGTCACCGACGTGTCGGCGCGGCTCGCCCTGCCGGCGGACTACGCCCACTTCCTGGCCCTCGCCGGCGGTTTCCGGCGGCGTAGCGACGACGTGCACGACATCGGCCTGTTCGACATCCGGTCGGTGTGGTCGTGGTCGGACTTCTCCTGCCGGCTCTTCGCCGGTGGGCGGCCGGCCGGGGCGTCGATGTGGCTGACCGTCGCGGAGTGGTCGGACCGGCACGAGTTGGCACTGTGCTGCGACCGTGCCGACCCACGGTTCGGTGCGGTCGTCGACTGCAAGGACGACCACCCGTGGCTCGGCGGACGCTCGATCGACCCGGTCGGGGCGTCGTTCACCGACTTCCTGGCGTCGCTTTCGTGAGGCGCGTCCGGCCGGCGGCCCGCGCCGCCGGCCGGGTGCGGGTCACGCCGGCAGCAGGTCCTCCGGCAGGTCCTGGTAGGCGACCGGACGCAGGAACCGGTTGATCGCCATGGTGCCGACCGAGGTGGTCCGGGCGTCCGAGGTGGCCGGGTACGGTCCACCGTGGACCATCGCCGGGCCGACCTCGACACCGGTCGGCCAGCCGTTGTAGATGATCCGGCCGGCCCGGCGCTCCAGCACCGGCAGCAGTTTCGCGGCCAGGTCGTGGTCGGCCGGGTCGGCGTGCAGGGTGGCGGTGAGCTGTCCGGCCAGGTGGCTAGCGGTCTCGACCAGTTCCTCGGGCGTGGCGCAGGAGACCAGGACCGAGGTGGCGCCGAAGACCTCCTCCTGCAACCGCGGCTCGGCCAGCAGGGTCTTGGCGTCGGTCTGGTAGACGGCGGGCACGCAGGCGTTCGGGGCGTCGCTGGCGGCGCCTCGGGCAACCAGGCTCACCGCGGGAAGGCCGGCCAGTTCGGCGTTGCCGGCCCGGTATGCCGACGCGATGCCGGCGGTCAGCATGGTCTGTGCGGCCTGCCCGCCGAGCAGCCCGGCGACCGTCTCGCGGAAGGTGTCCAGGTCCGGACCTTCGACGGCGAGGAGCAGGCCGGGGTTGGTGCAGAACTGGCCGGCGCCCATCGTGAGCGAGTTGACGTAGCCGGTGGCGGTCTCGGCCGCGGCGGCGGCGAGCTTGCCGGGCAGGAGGAACACCGGGTTGATGGCGGACATCTCGGCGTAGACCGGGATCGGGACCGGGCGGCGCTGCGCGATGGCCATCAGCGCGGTGCCGCCGGCCCGGGAGCCGGTGAAGCCGACGGCGGCGATCCGGGGGTCGGCGACGAGTTGTCCGCCGGTCTCGTTGCCGGCGCCGAAGACCAGCGAGAAGACGCCGTCGGGCATCCCGGTGGTCCGGGCGGCGTCGGCGACGCAGGCCCCGGCGAGTTCGCCGGTGCGCAGGTGGGCGAGGTGGCCCTTGACGACGACCGGGCAGCCGGCGGCCAGCGCCGACGCGGTGTCGCCGCCGGCGACCGAGAACGCCAGCGGGAAGTTCGAGGCGCCGAAGACCGCGACCGGGCCGAGCGGGATGAAGCGCGACCGCAGGTCGGGCCGGGGCAGCGGGGTCCGGTCCGGCTGGGCCGGCACGTGCCGGGGATCGCGCCAGTCCGGGTTCGCCAGCAGGTCGGCGAACATCCGGAGCTGGTTGGCGGTCCGGCCGAGTTCGGTGCGGGCCCGGCCTTCGGCGAGTCCGGTCTCGGCCTGTACGGCGGCGACGAGCTGCTCGCCGGCCGCTTCGAGGTTGTCGGCGATCTGCCGCAGGAACCCGGCGCGGGCCTGGTCCGGCAGGGACCGGTACGCGTCGAAGGCGGCGTCGGCGCGGCGGCACGCCTCGGCGACGGCGGTGCCGTCGTCCATCCCGTACGCCGGCTCCAGTTCCTCGCCGGTGGCCGGGTCGACGGGTCGCCGAACGCCCGCGGTGCCGCGGATCCGGTCGGTGCCGATGAACATCTCTCCGGTGAGCTGCATGGTCGCCTCCGGTCAGCCGTCGAGGTGGGCGGGGTCGGTGAGCCGGTCGCGGGCGGCCGGGTCGCGGTGCACGGCGAGCGCCCAGAAGAGCAGGGCGATCCCCATCGCCCCGGCGTCCGGGGTGCCGAGCACCCGTTCGCCGACGTAGCTGGCGCGGCCCATCCGGGCCCGCAGGTCGGCGGTGGCCCGGGCGTTGGCGAGTGCGGCGGTGGCGGTCGCGGTCCAGTCGACCGGGCCGGTCGCGTCGTTGAGGCCGTCGATGGTCGGGGCGAGGCAGTCGACCATGGTGCGGTCGCCGACCTTCGCCTCGCCGACCCGCTGGATGGCGGCGAGGCCACCGGCGAGGCCGGCGACGAGCGCGGCGTCCTCGTCGCCCTGCTTCGCCAGTTCGGCGGCGGTCTCGCGCAGCAGGAGCCCGATCAGGGGTCCGCTGGTGCCGCCGACCTCGTCGAGGAACCAGGTGGCGGCCACGTCGAACTCGGTGGCGAGGTCGGCGCCGGCCGGCAGCCGGGACACCACGCCGCGCAGGCCGTCGCGGAGGTTGTCGCCGAAGTCGCCGTCGCCGGCGACCTGGTCGATCCGGGTCAGTTCGGCGTGGGCGGCCTCGGCCGCGTCGAGGTAGGTCTTCATCAGCATTGGCGGTCTCACTTCCTGAGGACGGCGGTCCACGCGGGCGCGTGCCACAGTCCGGCCCAGCCGTCGTCGAGCATGGTGACGGTGATCGAGAAGCCCTTCATGTCCAGCGCGGGCGACCAGGTGCCGACGAGGCTGCCGGCGAGGCTGATGCCCCGGTCGGCGAGGTTGTCGGCGGTGCGCGCGAAGACGTTGTAGAGCTCGATGCCGGTGGTGCCGCCGAGGCCGTTGACCAGGACGATCGCCGAGTCGCCGGCCGGGGTCCTGGCGAGTACGTCGGCGACCATCCGGTCGACGAGTTCCTCCAGCGGGGGGCGGGGGATGCTGCGCTGGGCGCGTTCGCCGTGGATGCCGACGCCGTACTCGATCTGTCCGGGGTCGAGGACGAAGCCGGGTTCGCCGGTGACGTGCGAGGTGTGGGCGACGGACGCGACGGCGACGCTGCGCGAGCGGGCGGTCACGGCGCGGCCGAGTTCGGTGAGGCCGTCGAGGTCGAGGCCCTGGTCGGCGGCGGCGCCGAGAATCTTCTCGACGATCACGGTGGCGCCGGTCCCTCGGCGGCCGGTCGCGGTCTGCTCGCTCTCGGTGGCGACGTCGTCGTCGACGAGTACGCGTTCGACCCGGATGCCGTCGTGGCGCAGCCGCTCGGCGGCGATGCCGAAGTTGATCCGGTCGCCGGTGTAGTTCTTGACCACGTGCAGTACGCCGTCGGGTCCGGCGACCGCCCGGCTGGCCTCGTAGATCTGCCGGTTGTGCGGCGAGGCGAAGACCTTGCCCGGTACGGCGGCGTCGAGCATGCCGGCGCCGACGAGCCCGATGTGCATGGGTTCGTGGCCGGAGCCGCCGCCGGAGACGATCCCGACCCGGCGGCGCGGGTCGCGGTTGACCGCCTTGACGTACACCGGGTTCTGGTTGAGTTCGACGATGTCGGCGTGGTCGCGGGCGAATCCGAGCAGGGCCCGGTCGACGTAGTCGGCCCCGGACGAGAAGAAGGCTTCGGCCATGTCGTGGTCTCTCGATTCGGTTCAGCGGGTGCTGGGCGGGGCCAGCGAGTCCCGCATGATCATCGTTGCCGGCAGTACGACGTCACCGAGGCCGCGTTCGCCGTCGAGCTGGCGCAGCAGCAGGTCGGCGGCGGCCCGGCCCATCTCGTACGCGGGCTGGTCGATCGCGCTGATCGGCGGGTCGACGAGCGGGAAGAGGTTCATGTCGTCGAAGGCCAGGATGCTGATGTCGGTGGGGATGCGCAGTTTGGCCTCCCGGATCGCCTTGAGCGCGCCGACGGTGACGAGGTTGTTGAAGCAGAACACCGCGGTCGGCCGGGGGTCGAGTTCGAGCAGGTCGTTCATCGCCTTGTAGCCGCCGGCCTCGCCGAGGTGGCCGTGCCGGATGAGTTCGTCGGGCAGGGCGGTCCCGGCCGCCTTGTAGGCGAGCCGGAATCCGGAGAGCCGCTGGCAGGCGGTGTCGAAGTCGCGCGGCCCGGAGATCATCGCGATCCGGGTGTGCCCCATCTCGAAGAGCTGGCTGATCGCGCCGCGGGTCACCTTGCGGTTGTCGGTGCGTACGAGTGGCGCCTTGATGCCCCGGGGCCGCCGGTCGACGAGGACCAGCGGGCCCCGGGTGGCACCGAGTGCGGTGGTGAATCCCTCGTCGGTGCCGACCGTGGTGGCGGCGAGGCCGGCGAGGGTGCCGTCCTGGAACGAGGTGAGCAGGTGGCGCTCACGCTCCGGGTTGAGGTGTGAGCTGGCGATGACGCAGTGGTAGCGCGCCTCCGCGGCCCGGTCCTCCAGCCCCTGCGCGACCTGTGCGTAGAACGGGTTCGTGATGTCCGGTACGAACAGGCCGAGCAGGTTGGACCGGCCGCGGGACAGGGCACGTGCCGCGGCGCTGGGGACGTAGTCCAGCCGGAGGGCGGCGGCCCTGACCTTGGCCTTGGTCGCCGCTGTCACCGAGGCTTCGTCCCGCAGTGCGCGCGTCACGGTCGCGGTCGACACGCCGGCCAGTTTGGCCACGTCCCGGATTCCTGCCACCAGACGACTCCTTGTTCCAGGCCGAGGGATGTCCACCAGAGGTACAGCCTTCGGCGTCGGTGAGTCAATCACGCGGTGATCGCGCCGGCCTCCACGAGGGCGGCCCGGATCACCGCCTCCTCCTGCTCGCTGACCGGGGTGAGCGGGTGGGCGCCGAGCCCGCCGGTGCGGCCCTGGAGCTTCAGCGCGGTCTTGATGCGTACGGTCATGTTGGAACCGTCGATCGCGCGCCACACCGGCAGCAGCTTGTTGTGGATCTCCAGGGCGGTCTTGTGGTCGCCCTTCTGGACGGCGTCCCACTGGTCGACGCAGAGCTGCGGCACGACGGTGAGGGTGGCGCTGATGGCCCCGCCGGCGCCGAGCAGGTAGGCCGGGTAGAGCAGGTCGTCGACGGCGGTGAAGACGACGCCCTCGGTGGGGGCGGCCTTGAGCAGGTCGGCGAGCTGGTGGATGTTGCCGCCGGACTGCTTGACGCCGACGACGCCGGGGATCTCCTGGATGGCCCGGTAGACGGTGGTCGCCGGGATCAGCGCGTACGGAATCACGTTGTAGATCAGGACCGGCAGGCCGGTGGCGTCGCAGATCCGCCGGTAGTAGTCGAGGGTGGTCTCCTCGTCCGGCTGGAAGAGGTAGTGCACGGGGGTGACCTGGAGGGCGTCGACGCCGACCTCCTTGAGCGCGAGCCCGTAGCGGATGACCTCGGCGGTCGAGTCGCGGATGATGCCGGCGATCACCGGTACGGCGCCCTTGACCTCCTCGACCGCGATCTTGGCGACGGTTACGGACTGTTCAAGAGAGAGCATCTGTCCATCGCCGGTCGAGCCGGTGACGCACAGCCCGTGCACGCCCACCGCGAGGTGGAAGCGGATCTCCGCACGCAGGGCTTCGGTGTCGATGTTCTCCTCCGCGTCGAACGGAGTCACGAGCGGCGGAATGATTCCCGCGAACTCGGGTGCTGCTGAAGCCATGTGACGACCTCTCTCGACAGGGCTCGATGTTACCGGTTACAACTACGATCGAATATTTCGCATCACTTGGCGGATGTCAACCGTGGATTTGCGCTGCATGACAGGCTTGTTTCGAGCCTGCTCTTGACAGGTACGCGACGGCCACGTGATCGTGTAACCGATAACACAGACCACACACCGCACCGCTACCAGAGGACGAACCATGATCCGCAACCACCCCAGAGCGAGGCTCGCAGTCACCGCCGCCGCGGTGGCCGGGACCGTCGCGCTGCTCGCCGCGTGCAGCCCGCCCGGCGCCGGAACGGGCAGTTCGGCCGGCCGCGCGGACGACGGCGGACCCATCAATCTGACCTTCTGGACCAACCTCACGGTGAGTACTCAGGCCGGGGCGATCCAGCAGCAGGCCGAGCAGTGCGCCACCCAGCAGCAGGACGTCAGCGTGACGTTCGAGGCCGTCCCGTTCGACAGCATGTACCCGAAGATGGTGACCGCGTTCAAGGCGGGCAACGGCCCCGACATCATGAACACCATCGAGGGTGGTGTCGCCGCCGCCGAGGCCGGCGGCTTCATCGTCCCCGTCGACGACGTCATCGACAGCCACGGCAAGGACGACTTCATCCCGTCCTTCCTGCACGCGGTCGGCAAGGACGACCAGACCTGGGCGGTGCCGGACTGGGCCCTGCACCAGGAGGTCTGGTACCGCAAGGACCTCTTCCAGGCCAAGGGCATCGAGATCCCGAAGTCGTGGCCCGAACTGCTGGCCGCCGCCAAGCAGCTCGACGACCCGGCGAACGGCGTACGCGGCTTCGCCGTACCGATGGGTTCGGCACTGGTCGCCCCGCAGACCTACTACCAGTTCCTGTACGCCAACGGCGTACACACCTTCGACCCGCAGACCGGCGAATACGCGCTCGACCGCGACCCGGCGAAGGCGATCGAGGCCACCCAGTTCATGCTCAACCTCTACAAGGCGGCGTCCCCGCCGGAGTCGCGCACCTGGTCGTGGAACGACTTCCGGACCGGATACGCGCAGGGCAAGCTCGCCATGGTGCTCGACTTCGGTGCCGTCGTCGGCCTGGCCGCCGAGCAGAACCCGAGCATGATCGACAACATGGGCGTCTTCCCGCTGCCCGGCCCGACCGCGGAAACCAAGCCGCAGGGCTCGATCGGCGGCGGCTACTTCTTCATGGTCGGCAAGAGCAACGAACGGCGCGAGAAGGCCGCGAAGACCCTGGTCGAATGCATGATGCAGCCCGACCTGGCCGCCGCCCGCACCAACACCCGGCCGGTGTTCGCGCTGCCGGCGACCAACAGCGCCGCGGAGTCCGCCACCTACACCGACAACGAGACCGTGCAGCGTTTCGCCCCGGAGATCCAGACCATCCGAGAGAACATCCTGCCCGAGTGGTACCGCTACGGGATGGAGGCCGGTCTCAACCAGCTCGCCGGCCAGATCGAGGCGACCACGTTCGTCGGTGACCAGCTCCAGTCGGCCGCGGCCGGCAGCATCACCGCGGAGCAGGCCTTCAACAACATCAACGCCGAGATGAAGCGTCTCGCCAAAGTCAGCTGATTGGTTCCCCTGATGGCAATGACGCAACCTGCCTTCCTGTCCCGGACCCTGACCGGACGGCAGCAGCGCGCGGGCATGGCGTTCGCCGTGCCCGCGGCACTGCTCTTCGCGATAATCCTGGCGTACCCGATCTTCGAGAGTTTCCGTACGTCGCTGTTCTCCATCGACCTGCTGACCGGCGACGCCTCCTACGTGGGGCTGGACAACTACACGGCACTGGGCAGTGACCGCAACCTGCTGTCGACCATCGGCAACACCCTGCTGTGGACGGTGGTGTCACTGGCCGGCCAGCTCATTCTCGGGCTGATCGCGGCGCTGCTCATCGACACCAACTGGCGCGGCATGCGCTGGATCCGGCAGCTGCTGCTGATCCCATACGTCGTACCGGTCATCGCGACCGCCCTGGTCTGGCAGTGGATGCTCGACGGCCACTACGGAATCATCAGCAGCAACCTGCAATCGTGGGGATTCCTGCCGGCCGGCGCCACCCCGCTCGGCCTGGAGGGAACGGCGCTGTTCACCGTCATCCTGGTGAACATCTGGCGTGGCTTCCCCTTCGCGATGCTCGTCTACTGGGCCCGGATGCAGAGCATCGACAAGGCGCAGTACGAGGCGGCCCGGGTCGACGGCGCCGGCGCCTGGCGCGAGTTCGTCCACATCACCCTGCCCAACCTGAAGTCGGCGACCATCGCGCTACTGGCCCTGCGCGGCATCTGGACGCTGATGTACTTCGAGCTGGTCTGGCTGCTCAGCCGCGGCGGGCCGGCCGGGTCGAGCGAGGTTCTCTCCACCTACATCTACAAGGTCGTGATGGGTGAGTTCCGGATCGGCTACGCCGCCGCCATCGCCTCGGCCGTCGGGCTCTTCCTCGCCGCGGTCGGCGTGGCCGGCTGGCTCCTGGTGCGGACCCGGGGAAGGCGGTCCAAGTGAGCGTGACAAGCAAAGCCAAGCGGCCCCCCACGGCGCGGGCCGACGGCGGGCCGACCCGCACCCCGGCGAAGGCACCGCCGAAAACGTCGGGGAAGAAGGTCGCCGCGGTCATCGGCCGGATCGTCGCCCTGGCACTGATCGTGTTCTTCGCGGTGGGGCCGATCCTGTGGATGGCGCTGAGTTCGTTCCGGCCCGCCGACGAACTCTTCCAGTCCGACCCGTCGCTGATCCCGTCCCGGCTGACCGGTGACTGGTACCGGGAGGTCTTCGAGGGCAGCGAGGCGGTGCGCTGGTTCGTCAACAGCTTCATCGTCGCCGTCGTCACCACGCTCGTCTCGGTGACCGTCGGCACCACCGCCGGATACGCGGTCAGCCGCTTCGAGTTCCCCGGCCGCAAGGTGCTGCTCGCCTGCCTGAGCGTGTCGTACCTCTTCCCGGCGATCCTGCTGCTGGTGCCGCTCTACCTGGCACTGTCGGCGCTCGGGCTGGTCGGTGGCCTCTTCGGCATCATCATCGCCCACCTGACCATCACCCTGCCGCTGACCACCTGGCTGATGAAGTCGTTCGTCGAGGCCGTACCGAAGGAACTGGAGGAAGCCGCCTGGGTCGACGGCCTCGGCTACTTCCGCTCCTTCCTCACGGTCACCCTGCCGCTGCTGCGGACCGGGCTGGCGACGACCGCCATGTTCTCCTTCATCCTCTCCTGGGACGAATACCTCTTCGCCAGTGTCATCGCACAGGGCCAGAACGTCACCGCACCGGTGGCGATGGCCGGTTTCGTCACCTCGTTCGACATCCGCTGGGGCGCGATCATGGCCCTGAGCACCCTGGTAACCATCCCCGTCGTCGGGCTCTTCTTCGTGCTCCAGCGCTACTACGAAAAGGGTCTGACCGCGGGCAGCGTGAAAGGCTGACGCGTGTCGCGTACCGAAAACCCCGTACTCACCCCTCAGGTGCTCGTCGTCGGCGCCGGATCGGCCGGCACCGCCGCCGCGATCGCGGCGGCGGAGACCGGGGCCGACACCCTGCTGGTCGAGGCCAGCGGCCACGTCGGCGGTACGCTCGCCCGCCAGCTGCTGGAGCACAGCGCCGGCTTCCACGACGCCACCGGTAACCAGGTCACCGGCGGCGTCGGCCAGCGCATCGTCACCCTGCTCCAGGAGTACGGCGGCTCGCCCGGCCACATCCCGGACGACGTGTCGTACACGGCGACCCGCACCCCGGTGAACCACTCCGAACTCTCCATGTGCGAGGCCGTGCTGCTCCGCCGGGCCGGCGTACGCCTGCTGCTCAACACCGTCGTCGTCGACGTGGAGACCGCCGCCGGGACCGGCGGGAACGACGACGGCGGGACCGGCACCACGGTCACCGCCGTCGTCGCCGAGATCCCCGGGCGGGGGCGCACCATCATCCGCCCGGGGATCGTCGTGGACTGCTCCGGCGACGCGGTCGTCTTCGCCCTCGCCGGCGCGTCTTTCCAGACCGACCGGGCCGACGCGACCCAGCCCGGGTCGCTGCTGCTCAAGCTCGGCGGCGTCGACTACGAGCCGCTGCTGAAGTACGCCGCCGACAACCCCGACGACCTGCGGCCGGGCAGCCGGATCGGGGACGCCGTCGACGACCACGCCAACCTGTGGGGCTTCGGGAAGCTGCTGGCGAAGGGGCACGCCGACGGCCGCCTGTCGTGGCGGCGTACCGAGATGCACCTGGCCGCCTGGCCGAGCCGCGGCGAGGCGGTGCTCAACCTGACCCGCACACCGGTCGAGCCCGGGTCGAGCAACGGCGACGCCTACCTCAAGCTCGCCCAGCAGGTCATGGAGACGGTGGCCTGGTTCCGCGAGTACGTGCCCGGCGGCCGGCTCGCCTACCTGGCCGAGGTCGCCGACCGGGTCGGGGTACGCGAGTCCCGCCGGATCACGGGCCTCGTCACGCTCACCGAGGACGACGTGAAGCAGGGGCGCCGGTCGGCGCAGAGTGTCGGGCAGGGAGCCTTCCCGATCGACGTACACGACGCCAACGCGCCCGGCCTGTCGCACACCGACGGGCTGGCGTCCGCCTACGACATCCCGTACGGCATCCTCGTCGGCGCCGAACACGACAACCTGCTCGCCGCCGGCCGGTGTGTCTCCAGTACGCACGAGGCGAACGGCTCGGCCCGGATCACCGCCACCTGTTTCGCCACCGGTGAGGCGGCGGGTACGGCGGCGGCGCTGGCGGTGCGGGAGGGGGTCAGCCCGCGACTGCTGGACGTCGGGGAGTTGCAGGCCCGGCTGCGCCAGCGGGGCGTGATCGGCGCCCGCTGAATCAGGTCGTGGCCCGCCCCGGAACCGGGGCGGGCCACGCTCACATCCGAGTTACTATCATCAGAGATAGTATCCTGAACGATAGTAACGTGGGTGATATCTTGACCGCCTTCGTCGGCCGCGACGCCGAACTCGCGCTCCTCTCGACCGAATTGGGCCGGGTCCTGCCCGGCACCGACCGGCCGGGACGCTGCCTGCTGATCCGTGGGCGCCGCCGGGTCGGCAAGTCCCGGCTGGTGGAGAAGTTCGTCGAAGACACGGCCGTCGCCGACTTCTTCTTCACCGCCGCGGGCTCGTCTCCCGGCGAGGAGATCCGGCGGTTCTGCGCCGACGCCGCCGAGTCGACGCTGCCGGACCGCGAACTGCTGGCGACGGCGAACCCGCGCGACTGGGACGCCGCCTTCCGGCTTCTGGCGACCACGCTGCCCGACGAGGCACCGAGCGTCGTGGTGATCGACGAGGTCCCGTACCTGATGGACTCCGAGCGGGTCTTCGAAGGGCTGTTGCAACGGGCCTGGGACCGACAACTCTCCCGCAAGCCGGTGCTGCTGATCCTGATCGGCTCGGACCTGTCGATGATGGAAGCGCTGAACGACTACCGCCGCCCGTTCCACCAGCGGGGTCGCGAAATGGTCGTCGGGCCGCTCAACCCGGCGGACCTGGCCGTGATGATGAACCTGCCGGCCGCCGAGGCCATCGATGCCGCCCTGGTGACCGGTGGGCTTCCGCTGATCTGCACCGAGTGGCCGCCCGGCACCGACCTGTGGGACTTCCTCGCCGCCGCGACGGCCGACCCGACCTCGGCGCTGATCGTCTCCGCCGAACGGTCACTGGCCGCCGAGTTCCCGTCCCAGGTCCAGGCCCGCACCGTCCTGTCCGCCATCGGGTCCGGCGAGCGTACGTTCGGCAACATCGCCCGCGCCTCCGGTGAACTCGCCGCCACCTCGCTGCAGCGGTCGCTGTCGGCCCTCACCGACAAGCGGCTCGTCGTCGGCGAACTACCCCTGTCGACCGCCCCGTCGAAGGAACGGCGTTACCGGATCACCGACCCCTACCTGCGGTTCTGGCTCCGGTTCATCGCCCCGAACATGCCGGAGATCGAACGCGGCCGCGGTGACCTGACGCTCGAACGGATCCGCCGCGGCTGGACCAGTTGGCGTGGCCGGGCCGTCGAACCACTGATCCGCGACGCGCTCGCCCGGATCCTGCCGGACGGCCAACTGCCCGTGGCCGGGACCATCGGCGGCTACTGGACCCGCACCAACGACGTCGAGATCGACATCGTCGGCGCCGACCGTGGTCCGGTCGCCCGCGAACTGCTCTTCGTGGGATCGATCAAATGGCTCGACCGCGACACGTTCGACGTACGCGACCTCACCGCGCTGCAACGCCAGCGGGACCGGCTGACCAGCGAACCACTCCCCCTCGTGGCGGTCTCCCGCGGCGGCGTGTCCTGCCCCGGCGTCGACGCGTCGTACGGCCCCGAGCAACTGATCGCCGCCTGGCGCCCCACCGGCAGCGCCCGCTAACTCCGGCTCTGGCGGGCACGAGCCGGCCGATCCGGTACGTGACGACCTTGCGCACCTCCCAGGCGTGGGCCACGAGGCCCACCCCACCTCGCGCTGTGCGGGGCTACCGAGGCCTTCCCAGGTCTCATCCCGGACGAGCCGGCGGAACTGCCGGCAGCCAGCCAGAAACCTGGTGGTCGGGTGGGAAGTAGAGTCGCCTGCGGACGTACGACGATCGCCGGGGAGGTGCGACCGCCTCCCGACCGGATGGAGTTACCCGACGTGTTGACGATGCAGGATGCGCTGGCCCGACTCGCCGCCTACTGGGGCGAGCAGGGTTGCCTGACGGTCCAGCCGATGAACACCGAGGTGGGAGCGGGCACGCTCAACCCGGCGACGTTCCTGCGGGTGCTCGGTCCGGAGCCGTGGCGGGTCGCGTACGTCGAGCCGTCGGTGCGCCCCGACGACGCCCGGTACGGCGAGAACCCGAACCGCATCCAGACGCACACCCAGTTCCAGGTGATCCTGAAGCCGGAGCCGGGCAACAGCCAGGAGTTGTACCTGGGCAGCCTGGCGGCGCTCGGCATCGACGTCGCCGCGCACGACGTACGGTTCGTCGAGGACAACTGGGCGTCGCCGGCCCTGGGCGCCTGGGGGCTGGGCTGGGAGGTCTGGCTCGACGGGCTGGAGATCACCCAGTTCACGTACTTCCAGCAGGCGGGCGGGATCAACCTCGACCCGCCGGCGGTGGAGATCACGTACGGGATCGAGCGCATCCTGATGGCGCTTCAGGGGGTGCGGCACTTCAAGGAGATCGCCTACACCGACACCGTCTCGTACGGGGAACTGTTCGGGCAGGGCGAGTACGAGATGTCGCGCTACTACCTCGACGACGCGGACATCGCGGCGAACCGCAGCCTGTTGCAGCTCTACGCGTCCGAGGCACAGCGGATGATCGACGCCGGGCTGCCGGTGCCGGCGCACACGTACGTGCTGAAGTGTTCGCACGCGTTCAACGTGCTCGACGCGCGGGGTGCGGTGTCGACGGCGGAGCGGGCGACCGAGTTCGCCCGGATGCGCAAGTTGGCCGGTGACGTGGCGCGGTTGTGGATGGAGCGCCGGGCCGAGCTGGATCATCCGTTGGGGGTCTGCGCGCCGGTCGCCGTACCGGAGGCTGTTGATGTCGACCTTGTGCCGCGTGGGCCGGAGCCGCGCGCGTTCGTCTGCGAGGTCGGCACCGAGGAGATGCCGCCGGCCGAGGGGCGGGCCGCCGCCGGCCAGCTGGCGCAGGAGCTGACGGCGCGGCTGGCGAACACCCGGCTGGCGCACGGCCGCATCACGGTGCGGGCGACGCCGCGCCGGCTGGTCGCCCTGGTCGACGGGGTAGCGGCCCGTGAGGAGGACCAGGACCGGGTCGTGAAGGGGCCGAAGGTGGCGGCGGCGTTCGACGCGGCCGGCGAGCCGACCCCGGCGGTGCGGGGGTTCGCGCGGGCGCAGGGGGTCGAGGTCGCCGACCTGGTACGGCAACAGGTCGGCAACGCCGAGCACATGGTGTTGGTGCGGCGTGAGATCGGGCGGGGTGCGCCCGAGGTGCTGGCCGGTGTCGTCGAGGGCGCGGTCGGGGCGCTGCGGTCGGGCCGGAACATGCGGTGGAACGATCCGAAGCTGGCGTTCACCCGGCCGATCCGGTGGCTGCTGGCGTTGTGGGGCGACCAGGTGGTGCCGGCCCGGGTGTCGGCGCTGGTCGCCGACCGGCGGACCCGGGTGTTGCGGACGGCGCCCGCCCCGGAGGTCGCCGTCGAATCGGCGGAGTCCTATGTGGAGACTGTGGAGGCCGCCGGGATCGTGCTCGACCACGCGGACCGGCGGGCCCGGATCATCGAAGGGTCGCGGACGCTGGCCGACGGGGTGGGCGGTCATGTCGACGTCGACGGTGAGCGCGGGCTGATCGAGCAGGTCGCGTTCCTGGTGGAGCAGCCGGCGCCGCTGCTCGGCAGGTTCGACGACAGCTACCTGTCGCTGCCGGAGGCGGTGCTGGCGACGGTGATGCGCAAGCACCAGCGTTACCTGCCGATCCGGGGTGCCGACGGCCGGCTGCTGCCGTACTTCGTCGCGGTCGCGAACGGGCCGGTCGACGCCGACCTGGTTCGGGCCGGGAACGAGGCGGTGCTGCGGGCGCGGTACGAGGACGCGCTGTTCTTCTACCGCACCGACCGGGAGACGCCGCTCGCGCAGATGCGGGCGAAGCTGGCCCGGTTGACGTTCACCGACCGGCTCGGCTCGGTCGCGGAGCGGGCGGACCGGATCGGCACGCTGGCCCGCCGGCTCGCGGACGGGGTCGGGCTGGACGGGCCGGACCGGGCGGTGCTGGAGCGGGCCGCGGCGCTGGTCAAGTTCGACCTGGGCAGCCAGTTGGTGACGGAGATGACCAGTCTCGCGGGGACGATGGCCCGGGACTACGCGGCGCATGCCGGGGAGCCGGCGGCGGTCGCCGAGGCGTTGTTCGAGGCGGAGCGGCCGCGCAACACCGAGGACGCGCTGCCGCGTGGCGACGCGGGTGAGCTGCTGTCGGTCGCGGACCGGCTCGACCTGCTGACCGGGCTGGCGGCGACGGTGGGGCTGCCGACCGGGAGCAGTGACCAGTTCGCGCTGCGCCGGGCCGCGCTCGGGCTGCTCGGGGTGTTCCGGCGGCGGCCGGTGCTGGCGCCGGTGTCGCTGCGTAAGGCGTTGCGGCTGGCGGCCGACCTGCAGCCGGTGCCGGTCTCCGACGAGGTGTTGGAGGCCGTCGCCGAGTTCGTCACCCGCCGGTTCGAGCAGCAGCTCACCGAGGAGGAGCAGCCGGTCGACCGGATCCGGGCGGTGCTGCCGCACGCCGACCGGCCGCACTTCTTGGACCGGACGCTGGCGCAGCTCGACAAGCTGGTCGACCAGGCCGGGTTCCAGCAGCTCACCGAGGCGTTGCAGCGGGCGCGGCGGATCGTGCCGGCCGGCACGCCGGCGCAGTACGACCCGGGGGTGCTGGTCGAGCCGGCGGAGGTCGCCCTGCACGACGCGCTGGTGTGGGCGCGGGCCGGACTCGGCGACGCGCCGGATCTGGACCGGTTCGTCGAGGCGACCGGTGGGATCGTACGGCCGGTGAACACGTTCTTCGACGACGTGTTCGTGATGGTCGACGACGAGCGGCTGCGGCAGGCCCGGCTGGGTCTGCTGGCGTCGGTCGCCGATCTGGGCGCGCCGGTGCTGGCCTGGGAGCACCTGCGGATGTGACCCGCCGCCCGGGTGCCCGGGCTGCGCGCTAACCCGGCGCCCGGGTGTGCCGCTGATCAAGGACAAAGCGTGCCTGCTGTGCCACGGTTTGTCGCGCAACTACTCCTTGATCAACCCCGGGGGCCGGGGCCGAGGCCGGTCAGGTTGTCCGACCGGCCACCGTGCGCAGGGCTACGGCCAGGTCGCGGCCGGTTGGTGCGTTGTCGGGGTCGATGAGCCACTGCAGCACCATGCCGTTGATCATCGTCATGGCGAGTGAGCCGACGGTCCGCGCCTGCTCCTCGGTGACCTCGGTCGGGTCGACCAGCAGCAGCAGGGCCGCCATGTCGCGGCGGGCGACCTTGAAGGTTTCCGCGACCTGCTCGCGGACCTCGGCCGCGTGCAACGCGACGGCGAGCGCCTGGGCGCTGCCCGCCGCCACCGTCCGGTCGGCGTGGACCGCGGCGACGATGCCGTCGAGGAACGCTTCCAACCGGTCCACCGGTTCCCCGTCGCCGACCACCTCCACAGTGAGGCTGATCGCGTCGCCCCACTCGTCGAACGTGGCCAGGATCGCCGCGTTGAGCAGGGCTTCCTTCGAGCCGAAGTGGTAGCCGATCGAGGCGAGGTTGGTGCCGGATTCGGCGACCAGGTCCCGGGCGGTGATCTGCCCGAAGCTCTTCTCCTTGACCAGGCGCTTCGCGCCGGCGAGAAGGTCCTCCCGATGTCCCATCGCGCCATCCTACGCCAAGATTTATACGCTCGTTCTAGACGGACGTATTAGACACTGTACTAGACGTATGTATAAGACGCTCGTATAGTTCCGGGCATGACTGACCACACCGCCAAGGCGGGTGGGCGGGAATGGGTGGGCCTCGCCGTGCTCGTCCTGCCCGCCCTGCTCGCCTCGATGGACCTCTCCGTGCTCTTCATGGCCACGCCCTGGATCAGCGCCGACCTGCAACCCAGCGGCACCCAACTGCTCTGGGTGATGGATGTCTACGGCTTCCTGATGGCCGGTCTGCTGCTGACCATGGGCTCGCTCGGCGACCGCATCGGCCGGCGGAAACTCCTGCTGATCGGTGCCGTCGCCTTCGGCGCGGCCTCCCTGCTCGCCGCGTACGCGAACAGCACCGAACTGCTCATCGCCGCCCGCGCCCTGCTCGGCATCGGCGGCGCCACCCTCGCCCCGTCGACGCTGGCCCTGATCCGCAACATGTTCCACGACCCTGACCAGCGCCGCGCCGCGATCGGCATCTGGACCGGCGCGTTCACCGGCGGCGTCGCGCTCGGCCCGATCATCGGCGGGCTGCTGCTCGAACACTTCTGGTGGGGATCGGTCTTCCTGATCAACGTGCCGGTGATGGTGCTGCTGCTGATCCTGGCCCCGATCCTGCTGCCCGAGCACCGGGACCCGGCCGGTGGCCGCTTCGACCTGCTCAGCGCGCTGCTGTCGATAGCGGCCGTACTGCCGGTCATCTACGGGATCAAGGAGCTGGCCGAGGCCGGCCTGCACTGGCCGGCGGTGCTGGCGATCGTGGTCGGGCTCGCGGTCGGGGTGCTGTTCGTCCGCCGCCAGTCGACCATGGCCGACCCGCTGATCGACGTCGGCCTCTTCCGCAACGGGGCGTTCAGCGCCGCCATCGGCGCGTACGCGATCATGGTTTTCGCCAGCGCGGGCACCGGCTACCTCGCCGTGCAGTACATGCAGGTCGTGCTCGGGCTCCGGCCCTTCACCGCCGCCCTGTGGATGCTTCCGACCGTGGCCGGGACCATGGTCGGCATCGCGCTGGCCACCGCGCTGGTCCGGGTCGTCCGGCCCGCGCTCGTGGCGGGTGCCGGCCTCGCCGTCGCCGGCTGCGGATTCCTGCTGGTCAATCGGATCGACGTCGACTCGTCCGAGATCGTGGTCATCGCCGGCTACACCGTGCTGACGCTCGGGATCGGGATGGTCGCCCCGCTCGCCATCGACCTGATCGTCTCCACGGCCCCACCGTCCCGGGCCGGCACCGCGGCGGCGCTCGGCGAGACCGGTGCCGAGTTCGGCGGCGCCCTCGGCATCGCCGTCCTGGGCAGTGTCGCCATCGTCGCCTACCGGGACGGGATCGGTGATTCACTGCCCGCCGGGGTACCGGCCGAGGCCGCCGACGCCGCGACCGGCACCCTCGGCGGTGCGGTCGCCGCCGCTGGCGCGCTCCCGGCGGAACTCGCCGGCCCGCTGATGCAGGCGGCGAACGTCGCGTTCACCGACGGCTTCAAGCTGGCCGCGGTCGTGGGCGCCGCCCTGCTGTTCACCACCGCCGTCGTGGTCGGCATCCGGCTGCGACGGGTACGTCTGGACCAACCGGTATCGCATTGAGCCGACGGCCGGCAGCCGGCTATAAAACGGGGCGTGACAGCGACCGACCTGCGGATGCGCGGCTACCGCGATGCCGACCTGCCCCGCCTGACGGACACCTTCGCCGGCTGGATCGCGCAGGCCGGAAGCTGCGGGTACGACCACGTCGGCGAGGTGCCGCACCGGATATACGAGAACCTGCGCGGCCGTCCCATCGGCGAACTCGTGCAACTGTGGGAGCGGGACGGTGAGATCGTCGGGTTGGCCGTCAACGGCCGATTCGGCAACGCCTTCGACGTCTTCACCGCCCCCGGCCAGCGCGGTGGTGGGGCGGAGCTGACGATGCTGCGGTCGGCGGCCGACACGACCGCCGGTCAGACCGACGAGGGGGCGGTCCTGACCGACGTCTTCGATTGCGACACGACCAGGATCGAACTGCTGGAACGGCTCGGATTCGCCCGCTTCCGCACCTGGGACCACGTCAACGAGCGTGATCTGCGCGAAGCCGTCGAGGAGTCCCGGCTCCCCGACGGCTTCGCCGTACGACCCGCGCGGTTGGTCGACGCCGACCAGCTCGCGGCCGTCCGGAACCACTCGTTCGGCACCTCCTGGATCGGTGACCTCTACCGGTCGGCGGTGATGACCAAACCGGGCTACGACCCGGCGCACGAGATCGTGGTCGAGGCGCCGGACGGCCGGATCGCCGCGTTCGCCGTCTGCTGGCTCGACCGGCGCAACCGGATCGGCCACTTCGAGCCGGTCGGCACGCACCGCGACTTCCAGCGGCGCGGGCTGGCCGGGGCGGCGATGCGGCACGCGATGCGGTGGATGGCGGGACTCGGCATGACCCGGGTGAGCGTCAACCACGACGCCGAGAACGTGGCCGCCCGCCGGCTCTACGCGTCGCTCGGCTTTCACAAGCGCCACGAGACGTACGGCTACCGGCGGGCGATCGACACCGTCAGACCAGCACGCTCCAGGTGAGCGGGCCGACCTGGCCGTCGGCGACCAGCCCGTTCGCGCTCTGGAAGGCGCGGGCCGCGGCGGCGGTGACCGCGCCGAACCCACCGTCGACCAGGAGCGAGGCGCCCCGGGCGTTCAGCGCCGTCTGGGCGGCCCGGACGACGTCGCCGGAGCTGCCCTGCTGCACCGGAAGGATCAGCGCGGTCCAGGTGATCGGCCCGACGAGCCCGTCGGCGTAGAGGCCGCGTCCACTCTGGAACGTACGGACCGCCGACGCGGTGCCCGGCCCGAAGTAGCCGTCGACGACGACGGAGACGCCCCGCCCGCGCAGCAGGTACTGGATGGTCCGCTGGACCCAGCCGGTGCCGCCGGACACCGAGGGCCAGCCGGTGCTGCCGAGCGGGGCGGTCGAGCCGAGACTGATCCCCCGGTTGGCCAGGAACACCCGGGGGTCGGTCGAGGTGAGCCGGGGGCGGTGGATCTCGAAGTGCAGGTGCGGACCGGTGGAGTTGCCGGTGGTGCCCATCAGCCCGATCAACTGCCCGCAGCTGATCTGCTGTCCGGGGCTGACCAGGACCCGGTGCAGGTGTCCGTAGTAGGTGAAGTAGCTGTCGACGTGGTTGAGGTGGACGCTGTTGCCGGTGCGGCCGGGCAGCGGGCCACTGGTCTGGTCACCGGGGTAGGAGCCGGTGCGGATGTCGCGGACGGTGCCGGCGGCGGCCGCGTAGACCGGGGTGCCCTGGGCGGCGGCGACGTCCCAGCCGAGGTGGCCGGGCCGGCTCGGGGTCTTGTACCCGGAGGTCAGCGTGCCGCGGGTCGGGTTGGTCCAGGTGCTTGGGCCGGCCGCGACGGCCGCGCCGGGTAGTCCGAGCGTGCCGGCGCCGATCCCGGCGCCGAGAGCCACGAACAGGGTACGGCGACTCGCCGCCACGTCACCCAGCCGGCGCGATCGACTCTGATCGTTCATCCGTTCGGTCCTCCAGCGTCCGTACGCCCCGACATCCGGGGTTGATCACCGTGGCGATTGATCGTAGATGATCGATGCTCCATCGGGAAGGCCGGCAAGTAGCAACCCGATTGCTAATTAGCAACCGGGTTGCTACGGTCTCCGCCATGTCGGTCTCCCGCACCCTGCTCGGCCTGCTCGAGCCGAAAGCACAGCACGGCTACACACTGCGCCGCCGCTACGACGGCTGGTTCGGGTCGTCCCGCCCCCTGAAGTCGGCCCAGGTCTACGCCACCCTGCAACGACTCGACCGCGACGGCCTGATCGAACTGGCGGGAGTGACCGCCGGCGAAGGCCCCGACCGCCGGATGTACGCCATCACCGACGCCGGAGTGTCCGAACTGGAGCGGTGGCTCGAGGAGCCCGAGGTGCCCGACGTGACGGCCACCCGCCGGGTGCTGTTCTCGAAAATGGTCATCGCACTGTCCAGCGGCCGGTCCGCGAACCAACTGCTGGACCGCCAGCGGCAGGCCCACCTCGCCCGGATGCGCGACATGCGGGCGCAGCGCCAGCGCGGCGACCTGATCACCCAACTCGACGCCGACTTCGAGATGTACCACCTCGACGCCGACCTCAAATGGATCGACGGCGCCCAGGCCCGCCTGGACCGGCTCGCCACCCTGCTCGGCGAGACCGGCGATCCGGCGGAGGGACAGCCGTGACCCTGACCGCCCGCGAGGTCGGCATCCGGTTCGGGGCGACCGACGCGCTACGGGGCGCGGACATCGAGATCGGCGAAGGGGAACTCGTCGCGGTGATGGGTCCGTCCGGCTCCGGCAAGTCCACGCTGCTGCACGTGCTCGCCGGCATCCTGCGCCCCGACCGGGGCGAGATCCGGCTCGGCGACCGGCGCATCGACAACCTCGCCGACGGTGCCCGCAGCGCCCTGCGCCTGACCTCGTTCGGGTTCGTCCTCCAGTTCGGCGACCTGGTTCCGGAACTGTCGCTGCGGGAGAACGTGGAGCTGCCGCTGCGGCTGCTCAAGGTACGCCGGTCGGATACCCGGGCCCGGGCCGCCGCACTGCTGCGCGAACTGGAGGTCGAGGAGTTCGCCGACCGCCGCCCCGGCGAGGTTTCCGGCGGCCAGGCCCAGCGGGCCGCGGTCGCCCGCGCCCTGGTGCACCGCCCGGCCATCGTCTTCGCCGACGAGCCGACCGGGGCACTGGACAGCGTCGCCGGCGAACTGGTGCTCGACGCGCTCACCGGGCTGGCCCGCCAGCAGGGCAGCGCGGTGGTGATGGTGACCCACGAGGCGCGGGTCGCCGCGTACGCCGACCGGACCGTCTTCCTACGCGACGGGCGGGTCGCCGCATGAGCCGCTGGCTGTGGCTGGGCCTGCGGCTGTCGGTCGGCTCGGGCCGCGCCGGCATGCTGCGTACGGTGCTGATGGCCAGTGGCGCGGCGATCGGGGTGTTCACCGTGCTGGCCGGTCTGGCCGGCGCCACGGTCGCCGTCAGCCAGCAGGAGCGGACCGGGGCGCGCACGCCGGTGCGGGTGGAGAACGGCCCCGGCCAGCTACGGATGATCGAGATCGAGGACGGGATCGGCACCCGGGTGCTGCGCCGTACGGCGCTCACCGGCGCGACCGTCGACAGTCCCCGCCCACCGGGCGTCGACGCCTATCCCGGTCCCGGCGAGGTGGTGCTCTCCCCCGCGCTGGCCGACCTGATCCGGGTCGACGAACGCGCCGCCGACCGCTTCCCGCAGCGGGTCGTGGGGGTCATCGGACCGGCCGGCCTGGTCGCGCCGGACGAGCTACGCGCCTACGTGGGCGTACCGGCGGGCGATCCGATGCTCGACGGTGACGAGCCGTTCTTCCGGGACAGTGTCGTGGTCAGCTTCGGCGCCCCACCGACCTTCGCCCGCGGTTCGGCGTACGGCACCGGCGCCGACGTGTTCACGCCGGGACGGTGGCTGGCGGCCGCGTTCGCGCTGTTCGTGCTGGTGCCGTTCGGCGCGTTCCTGGCCACCTGTGCCCGCCTGTCGGCCACCACCCGCGACCGCCGCATCGCCGCGCTGCGGCTGCTCGGGGTCTCGGCCCGGCAGGCGACGCTGGTCAACGTCGTGGAGACCGGTGTGGTCGCCGCCGGTGGCGCCCTGCTCGGCGCGGCGGTGTTCGCGGTCCTGGCCCCGCTGTCGCAGGGCTGGCGGATCGGCCGCCTGCACTGGTATGTCGCCGACATCGCGTTGCCGGCGGGCTGGATCGCCGCGGTGCTCGCCGGAACCGTGCTCTTCGCGGTCCTGGTCGGGGTGCTCGCCGCCCGGCCGGCCAGGTCGAGGCCGCTTTCGGTACGCCGTGGCGGGTCGGCGCGACGGCCGGGCTGGTGGCGGTCGCTGCCACTGGTGTGCGGGCTCGGCGCGGTCGTGTTCGCCGCCACGGACGCCGCCCCACTGACCCCGAGCGGCCGCGGCATGGTCTTCATAGTCGGGCTGCTGGTCACCGGCCTGGCGCTGCCACTCGTGCTCCCGTTGCTCGCGTACTGGCTGGCCGTCGCGGTCGGCCGTATCCCGAACGCGCCGGTCTGGCTCGGGTTGGCCGCGGCCCGGGTACGGCACACTCCCGGCGTGGCACCCCGGCTGGTCGCCTCGCTGGCGGTGACGCTCTTCGTCATCGGGATGGGGTCGCTCGGAGCGGCGCTGTTCACCAACGACCGTGACCTGCGCAACGACCGACTCAGCCCGCTCTACCAGGTCATCAGCAACGATCCGGGCGTCGTGGACGTACTGCGTGCGGTGCCCGGCACGACGCTCATCGAGTACGGCTCCACGCAGGTGACGTTTGACGACCGACCGGCCTCGGTGATGATCGCCGACTGCGCCGACGTCACCGCCATGCACACCCTCGGCGCGGGCCAGACGTGCGTGGATGGCGAGACGTACCAACTGCTCAGTCCCGGCGCCGCGCCACTTCGACCGGATGCCGAGGTGACGTCCGAGAACGGCATTCGCATCCCAGTGCCGCGGCACGCCCTGGAACTGACCAGCCGCTACGGCGTCGGCTACGGCGACGTACTGCTGGTCACTCGACAGGCGCCGATCGCCGCCGACCTCGCGGTCAGGTGGGACATTCCGTGGCTCTTCGCGCCCGACCGGGATGCCTTCGATCGGGCGGCCCGGGTTTTCGTGGCGCAGGCGCCGGCGGGCATCCTCAACGGGGACCTCGGCGTCCACCGTGGAATCGACAGCGACCTGCTCTTCACGCTCCTGGTCGCCGGGTTGAGCATCAGCCTCGTGCTCGGCATGGGATCGTTCGCGGCGGCCGCCGTCGACCGGGCCGTCGAGCGCCGCCGCGACAACGCGACCCTGGCCGTCGTCGGCGTCCGGCCGGCCGTCATCGCCGGTGGCGAGACCGGGTTCGGCGGACTGCCGCTGGTGGTCGGGGTCGGCGCCGCCGCTGCCGCCACGATCGTCGTCGGGGCCAGCCTCGCCGCCGTCCTCGACACCCCGACGGCCGCGGTCTTCGGCCGGATCGCCCCGATCCTGTTGTTGGGGGCCGGGGCGACCGTTGTCGGGCTGATCCTGATCGCCGTACCGGCGTGGTTCACCCAACGCATCACCGCCGAACAGTTGCGACGGCCGTGACCGGGTCGCCTTCCGACCGGGCTCGGCCGGAAGGCGACCGTCGGGGAGCAGACCGGTCAGGATTCGAGAAGCGTGAGCAACCGGGCCGCACCTAACGTGACTGTCATCGGCACCGCCCTGCGGCTGGCCGGGGCGGCGAGGCACTTTCGCCGTCGATCACACGTCTACGAGCGGCTGAACGTCCTTTCCCGGCGGACCGCCGGGCCATGGGATCGCTCGTCTTACCGAGGAGACCCCGATGAACTGGAACAGGTTGGTTCGGCAGAGCCACCGCTGGCTGTCGATCGCCTTCACGGTGACCGTCGTCATCGCCACCGTCGCCGCCCTGGCGGTGGAGGAGCCCGCCGTCTGGGTGTTCCTGCTGCCGCCGCTCCCGCTCGCCCTGCTCCTGCTCACCGGCCTGTACCTGTTCGTGCTGCCGTACGTCGCCCGGCGGCGCGGCGCGCGACACATCGCCCGCGAAAGCTGACGCCGACCGGGGTCAACGGGTCCAGGTCGGTGTTCCGTCGCCGGTCATCGCCGACAGCACCCGGCAGCCCATCGACGCCACCGCGGCCGACAGCGCGGCACGGACCCGGTCGGCGTCGCCGGGCGGGAACGCGATCCGGATCTGGTGGCCGTACATCGTCTCGTACGTGACCCGCCACCGGGCCGCCGTCGCGACGAACCGGTCCTGGCGCAGCCCGTCGGCGGATTCGACGCCACCCCGGTCCGCGGTGGGGGCCAGGGCGGCGCGCAGGATCCGCAGCCGTTCGGCGTACGGATGTTCGTCGCCGGCCAGGCGGACGTAGATCCGGGTGAGGTCACGTACCGGTTCGAACCAGGGCGCCACCTGCGGCATCGGCGGGAAGAGCCCGCAGGTGAGACGGCCGTCGATCCACGCGGACAGGAACCCGGTCGCGGTGACGTCGTGGCGCTCGTACCGGGAGCCGCGCGGGTCCCAGACGACCACCGGCCACCGGTGTGGCTCTCCCCCGGTCAGCCAGCACAGCCGGTCGCCGTTGACGGTGGCGGCCCACACCAGCAGGCCGCCCGGTTCTGGATGCAGCGGGTACGGGTAGTTCTCCGGGAACTCGTCGCGCAGCGGTCCTTCGAGTTCGAGGAGTCCGTCCGCCTCGTCGAGAAGGTTGCCGAGGCCGAACGGGGTGTGCGGGAAGAGGAAGTCGAGGAACTCGCCGCGGCCGTAGCGGCGTACGAGGTCTTTGAAGTCGGCCGGCAGGGACCGGCCGAGGGTGCGGTCGACGGCCGTCCAGTCGCCGTCGCCGTCCACCGGTGCCGGCGGTGGCGGCACCCGCCGGACCAGGTCGTCGATCGTCACGGCGGCCAGGCTATCCGCTGGCACCGATCGTGGCGGCGAGGCCGGCGGGCAGCGGGTACGGCCGCTCGGGCGGCAGCAGTGCGGTGGCGCCGGTCTCGTCGCCGGCCCGCAGCCGGTCCCGGACGGCGTGCGCGGTGTCGGTGACGTCGGTGAGCCGGACGATCCAGTCGTCGACGTAGCGGTGGACCGCGTCGCCGCTGAGCCCGACCTGCAGCGACCGGTGCGGCAACGCGGCCAGGTGCGGCGAGCGCTCCGGGTCCCACTGCACCCGGACCGGGCTGGACCGCAGCCGCGCCGACCAGTCCTCGCGGCTTTCGTGGTTGTCCCGGTCGTGGTGACTCAGGCATGAGTTGGCCAGCGCCCATTCGAAGCCGGCGCGGGTGATCTCGATGGCGAGGACGTGTTCCTGGTCGGGCTTGGTGGCGTAGCCGCAGCGGTACATCATCCAGAGGAACGAAGGTTTGATCCAGGTCATCCGTTCGCGTTTGAACGGGTCCACGAACCGGCCGGTGGCCAGCGCCGGGCGGGCGATCCGGGCCGGGTACGCCTGGTAGACGGTGATCGTGTCGGCGGTGTGGACGGCGCGGATCTGACGTACGGGAACTGACACGTCGTTGATCGTCGGCGGTGTCGCGGCGGGTCGCCAGCGGTTATCGGTCGGACCAGTCGTAGACGACGATGGTGGTGCCGGGTTCGAGGGTGGCGCCGGCGGCGGCGTACATGCGCAGCGCCGGCTCGTTGTCGTGTTCGGTGCCGGTCCACATTCCGTAACAGCCGGCGGCGCGGGCGATGTCTGCGAGGGCTCGGACGAGGCCGCGGCCGATACCCCGGTCGCGGGCGTGTTCGGCGACGCCCAGTTCGTAGATGAACATCTCGACGCCCTTGTCGGGGTGGATCATCTCGACGCCGGTGACGAAGCCGACCGGCCCGTCCGGGGTCTCGGCGAAGACGAGGTGGTGGCCCGGGGTGGTGAGGAACCGCTCGGTCCACTCCCGTCGGGGCGGGTCGTCGAAGAGGTCGGCGGCGGTGAGGACGAGGTCGACGTCACCCGGTCCGAGGACCCGGTAGTCGACGGTCAGCGGTTCCATCCGCCGATGGTATGGCTTGTGCGCTTCGCGCACGTCCGCCCCGGTCAGTGTGCGGCGAGCGCCGAGGGCGTCTGGCGGCCGACGATGGCCGGGGCCTCGTGGATCAGTTCGTCGTCGACGATGGCGTTCACCATGAACAGCGCGAAGTCGGTGCGCCGTGTGATGTTGCTGCGCAGGGCCGGGTCGCCGACGTGTCGCCGCCACACCGGCAGTCCCTGGCTGTCGCCTTCCTCGAGGTCGCTGCCGCGTACGACGGTCCAGCGGGTGTCGCTGGCGAAGATCCGCCGGCAGGCCTCGACCTGGTCGTTGATGTCGACGGCCCGCGCCAGCCGGCCGACCACCGCGAAGAACCTGACGGCGGCGCGGACGCTGAGCGGGTAGACGTCCTTGCCGTCGCGGGTGATGTGCCAGCCGCAGGAGAAGACCAGGCGGGCGTCGTCCCGGGCGTGGTCCATCACCGCCTGGGCGGTGCCGCTCGAGTAGTTCTTGACGCCCCAGGGGACCAGCACGGTCAGTACGGCGTCGCAGCCGGCGACCGCCTTCGCGATCACCTGCCGGTCGTTGGTGGGTCCGGGTACGACGGTGATGCGGTCGCCGAAGTCGGCCAGCTTCCCGACGCTCCGCTCGCGGCAGACGGTCACGACCTGGTAGCCGCGGTCCAGTAGGTGCCGAATCATGTACTGCCCGAGTTTGCCCGATCCGCCGACGACGCAGACCCGCTTGCCCCGCCCGAGGCTCTCCTGCGTGCTCATCTTTCCTCCTCGAGAGGCGGTTGCGGGCGCAGCGCCCGCAACCGCAGCCAGCCTTACGCTCGTAAGGTTGACTGCAGGTTATCCTTACGCCCGTAAGGTCGTCAATCAGGAACTGGAGTGCCCGGTGGTTCCGAGCCCCAAGCGGCAGCGCCCGCGACTGACCAGGGAACGCGTGTTCGAGGCCGCCGTAAGCGTGGCCGACGCACGCGGGGTCGCCGCCGTGACCATGCGAAACGTCGCCGAGCAGCTCGGAATCGAGGCGATGTCGCTCTACCACCACGTGGCGAACAAGGACAAGATCCTCGATGGGATCGTCGACCTGGTCTTCGCGCAGATCGAGCTGCCCGACGACGAGTCCGACTGGAAGAACGCAATGTACCGGCGGGCCGCCTCCGCCCGGGCGGTGCTCTCGCGCCACCCGTGGGCACTCGGCCTGATGGAGTCCCGCCGCAACCCGGGGCCGGCGACCCTGCGGCACCACGACTGGATGATCGGTCGCCTCCGGACCGCGGGGTTCTCGATCCGGTTGGTCGCACACGCGATCTCGGCCATCGACGCGTACGTCTACGGCTTCGTGCTCCAGGAGTCGACGCTGCCGTTCAGCACGACCGAGGAACTCGAGGAGGTGTCGGCCGGGATCGTCGAACACCTGCCGGCCAACGGGTATCCGCATCTCGCCGAGATGTTCGAACACGCGCTGCGGCCCGGATACTCCTACGCCGAGGAGTTCGCGTTCGGGCTCGACCTGGTTCTCGACGGCCTCGAACGGGCCTTCACCGAAGCGGGTGGATCACCCCGCCAGGGCTGAGGCCCTACTCGGCGAGGACGGAGAGGATGTTGCCGGCCGGGTCGGTGAACCAGGCGATGTGCGGGCCGCCGCCACGGAAGACGTCGTCTTCGTCGGTCTTCAGGCCGGGCATGTCGTAGCTCTCGAACGGGACGCCGCGGGCCTTGAGGTCGGCGACGGTCTTCCCGACGTCGGCGACCGGGAAGTTGAGGATGGTGAAGGGCGCCGGCCGGTGGTCGCGCTTGGGGTAGACGAAGACCCGCGCGCCGGTGGCGAGGTGCAGTTCGAGCATGCCGTCGGCCTCGGTGACGCGCAGGCCGAGGGTCTCCCCGTAGAAGCGTTTCGCGGCGGGTACGTCGTCGACGGAGAACCCGGAGAACGCCTTCGATTCGCCCAACATGCCCCGACGATAACGGCCCTCGTGTGCCCCCGCAGGCCGAACGGCACACCCCCGGCGGGTGCATAGGGAAACACCCGATTCGTCGGCGTGGGTCGCGGCCTAGCGTCGATGGCGTGCCCGGTTCCCTGTTCGCGGTCGAGCGCTACGAGCGCCGGGGCGACCAGCGAACGCCGTCCCTGCCGTCGCTGCCGGCCGATTCCGGCGCGCGGCTGGTGGTGGCCGTCCACCTGCCGGCCGACGAGGTGGTGATCGCGTTGGTCGAGGCGGACGACGTCGCCGCCGCCGAGGCGGCGGCGGTGGGAGCCGGGTGGCAGGTGGACCGGGTCACGTCGGCCATCTGGATCGTGCCGCGGGACTGTGCCTGACGAACCACTTTGGAGCCACGATGCGCAAGACCCTCTCCCTGCTCGGCCTGACCGCGCTCGTGCTCGCCGGCACACTCGGCTGCGGAAGTTCGGCGCCACAGGTGCCGGTCGCCGAACCGTCGGTGACGTCGCCGCTGGACGAGCCGACCGTCGAGGAGACCTCCGGGAAGCCGCCGGCCGCGGACCTGCCGGACCCGTGCGCGCTGCTGCCGAAGCCCGAGGCGGAGACGCTCGCCGACGCCAAGCTCGAGGACCCGGTGCCGATCCGGGAGACGTGCACGTACACCGGGGCGCCGACCGGGCCGACGGCACAGGTGGAGGTCTACGTCGGCGACGGGGCGAAGAAGATGCTGGACATCGACCGCGAACTCGGCCACGAGTTCACCGCGCTGTCGGGCATCGGCGACGAGGCGCACCTGGAGAACGGCACGGTGTTCTTCAGCAAGGGCGGGGTGTGGGTCGCGATCCGGCTGGTCCGGCTGACCGACGACGCCGAGAACAACAAGCGGCTGGAGCAGGCGGCCCGGTCGGCCGCCGGCCGGCTGTGAGCGCGTCGCGGGCCCGGCGCGGCCGTACGGTACTCGCCGCCGCCGTCACCGTGCTGCTCGCCGTGTCAGGCTGTTCCGGCGGCGGTTCCGGGGGCGCACCCGGTGGCGAGGACGACCTGCGGTACGGGGGTGCGCCGGCCCGCGACGCCGACGTGACGTTCCAGCCGGACGTGGTCGTCGTCGGTGACGGCGGCCGGTCGGTGCGGTCGGTCACCGACGACGGGCTGACCTGGCGGATCGACGCGAAGGCGCGCAACGCGGCCGACCTGGATCCCGGTGAGGTCATGTTCGTCACCGGGCGCGGCGTCGGCCGGGTGCTCGATATCGCCCCGGACGGCGACGACCTGCTGGTGACCATCGGTCCGGTGGACATCACCGAGGTGATCCGCGACGGCACGTTCGAGCAGCGGGACGTGACCCTGTCCGACCCGGTGGTCTATGCGGCCGGCGAGCCGTTCTGGTCCGAAGAGGAGCCGGCCGCGCCGAGCACGTTCGGCCGCAGCGTCGCCGTACGGCCGTTGCGGGCCCCGGTGCTGGCGCAACGGCCGGTCGCGCCGCCACCGAAGCGCGGTGGCGGGGCGGACACGAAGTCACACGGGTATTCGGTGTTCTCGTCGTGCTGTACCGACGGCGTCGGCGCCCACTTCAAATACGACGACGGCGGGGTGCGGCTGGTCGGCACGGTGACGCTCACCTCGCGGCGGCCGGACGCGACGTTCCACCTCAGCATCGGCGCCGGGCGGGTCAGCCGGGCCGAGCTGGAGGTCAGCGGCGGGTTCGGGATCAAGGTCGAGTTCGAGGCGGGCATCCAGGACGGGCAGAACCACCGCAAGGAGTTCCCGATCGCCGCCGACTTCTCGTTCCCGATCGGGCAGGTGGCCGGCGTTCCGCTGTCGTTCACGGTCAGCCAGACGCTCGGGGTCCGGACCGCGTTCGGCGCGAAGCTCGGCACGATCAAGGGCTCGGGTGAGTTCTCGCTGGCCGGGTCGCTCGGTTTCGGCTACCGCGACGGGTCGTTCGGGCCACGCGTGTCGCACAACTTCCAGCGGAAGTCGAGCCTGATCAACTCGCTCACCGGGGTTCCGGTCGGCGTCATGGGCCTGGTGATCGAGCACGGTATCCGGTTCACGATCGGCATCAACGCCTACCTGTTCAAGGCCGGGATCTACTTCGAACTGCAGGTCAAGTACGGGCAGACGCTGGGTTCGGCGCTCGGTGCCCCGTACGCGCAGTGCCGTGGGGTCGGGATCGGTGTGCACGCGGTCTTCGGCGTGGGGTATTCGATCCTGGAACCGGTCGTCAAAGTGATCAACAAGTTCCTGAGCCTGCTGGAGCCCGTCACGTCGCTGAAGATCCCGCCCATCAAGGCCGAATCCGGGATCAGGTCGAGCAAGGAGGTCTACACCGCCAGCGAGACCATCCCCGACAGTCCGATCTGCGGCAAACCGCCGGTCTGACCCATCCCCGCCCGGGCGCGGCCGTGCCATCATCGCGCCATGGCGACCGCGGTGTTCGGCCGGGACGCGACCCTCGACGAGGCGTGGCGGCGGCTGGCGGCCGGCACACCCGTCCTGGTCGAGGGTCCGGCCGGGATCGGCAAGACCGCGGTCTGGCGGGCGCTGGCCGGGCGGGCCCGGGCCGAAGGCTGGCTGGTGCTGGCGTGCGCGCCGACCGAGACGGAGCGGGCACTGCCGTACGCCGCGCTCGCCGACCTGCTGCGCCCGTGCGCGCACCTGGTGGCCGGGCTGCCGCCGCCGCAGCGGGTCGCGGCCGAGGTGATCCTGCTGGCGGCGGCCACCGAGGAGGCCATCGACGAACGCGCGGTCGGTGCCGCGACCCGGTCGCTGCTGGCCGGCGCGCTGGCCGGGCCGGCGAAGGTGCTGGTCGCGGTCGACGACGCGCCGTGGCTGGATCCGCCGAGTGCCCGGGCACTGCGGTTCGCGTTGCGCCGGCTGGTGCCCCGGCCGGCGCTGCTGGCATGCAGCCGCACCGACGGCGCCGGGCCGGCGGCCACCCCGCTCGGCCTCGACACCGGCCCGGCCGGCGACGACCTGGAACGGGTCACGCTGGCGCCGCTGGGCGTCGGCGCACTGCACCACACGCTGCGGCAGCGGCTGGGCCGTACGCTCAGCCGGCCGCTGCTGGCCCGGATCGCCGGCGACGCGGGCGGCAACCCGCTGCTGGCGATCGAGTTGGCGCGGGCGGTGCTGCGGCTGCCGGAGCCGCCGCGACCGGGCGACGACCTGCCGGTCGTGGCATCCATCCAGCAGTTGCTGGCCGACCTGCTGCGGTCACTTCCGGCCGACAGCCGCGACGCGGTACGGCTGGCCTCGCTGCTCGCCGTACCCACGCTCGACGACCTCGTCGCGGCCGGGACGTCGGCGGCGGCGTTCGACCCGGCCGAGGAGGCGGGTCTGCTGACCGTCGACGCGACCGGGCTGGTCTTCGCCCACCCGGCGTACGCGGCGGCGGTGCGGGCCGGCATCCCGGCCGGAATCCGGCGCCGGCTGCACCGGCGGCTGGCCGCCGCCGTCACCGACCCCGACGAGCGGGCCAGGCAGTTGGCCCGGTGCACTGACGCCACCGACGCGGCGGTCGCGGCCGAGCTGGCGGCCGCCGCGGGGCGGCAGCGGGCACGGGGTGCGCCGGACCTCGCGGCCGGGCTGTACGAGCAGGCCGCCCGGCTCACCCCGCCGGAGGCGCCGGTGGACCGTGACGGGCGGCGGCTCGCGGCCGCGCACTGCCTTTTCGACAGCGGGGACTACGCCACCGCGGACACGGCGGCGGCGACGGTCGCGGCGGCCGGGACGGGTGAGTTGCGGGCGGAGGCGCTGCTGTTGCGGGCCGTGGTCGCCTGGTCGTCCGACGACCTGGCCGGGGCGGTGACGTACGCCGGGCGAGGGCTTTCGGCCGTGCCGGCGGACAGCCGGACCGCCGGGCAACTGCACGCCCACCTGAGCCTGTTCAACGACGCCCCGCAGGGCGGGCGGCGGCACGCCCGGGCGGCGCTGTCGATCCTGTCCGCCGGCGGTGACCGTGAGCTGGTCTGTGCCGCCCTGCTGCAACTGTTCTTCCACGAGGTACGGGCCGGACTGCCGCCCCGGCCCGAGTTGGTGGACCGGGCGCTGGAGCTGGAGGACGGTCACCCGTCGCGGCTCAGCGGGACGATCCCGGCGATCTGGTGGAAGGCGGTCGACGACCACACGCGGGCGAGGGCACGGCTGCACGACATGCGCCGGTACGCGTCGGCGCGCGGCGACGAGCCGCTGCTGCACGAGGTGCTCTGCCACCTGGGTGAGACCGAGCTGTTCGCCGGCCGGTTCGCGGCCGCCGCCGAGCACATCGCGGCCGCCCGTGACCTCGGTGACCAGGTCGGGTCCGGGCTGGTCGGCGAGACGTGGCTCGCCGCGACGCTGGCCGCCTGCCGGGGTGAGCTGGACGGAGCCCGGCTGGTGGCCGAGGCCGGGCTGCGGCACGCGGACCGGCTCGACGACCCGTGGGCGCGGCGGATCCACACGCAGCTGCGGGCGTTCGTCGCCCTGTCGACCGGACGCATGGCCGACGCCGCCGCCGCGTACGGCGACCTGGCGCGGATGCTGGCCGGCGAGGGAATCGCCGAGCCGATCGCGTTGCGGTTCGAGCCGGACTGGATCGAGGCGTGTGTCGGTGCCGGTGCTCTCGACGAGGCGCGGGTGGCACTGGACCGGCTGGCCGGGCGGCACTCCCGGCTACCCCGGCCGTGGACGTCGTTGGGGCTGGCCCGTAGCCGGGTGCTGCTGGCCGGTGCCACCGGTGGCGACGTCGCCGCCGCGCTGGCCGACCTCCAGGCGGCGCGGGACGGGGTGCCGGCCGATGTCCTGCCGCTGGACCGGGCCCGGTGTCTGCTGGTCGCCGGCCTGGCACACCGGCGGGCACGGCGTAAGCGGGAGGCACGGGAGGCGCTGGAGTCGGCCGTGACCGAGTTCGTCGCGATGGGTGCCGGGGCGTTCGCCGAGCGGGCACGGGCCGAACTGGCCCGGGTCGGTGAGCGGGTGGCGGCGCCGACCGAGTTGACGGCGACCGAGTTGCGGGTGGCCCGGTTGGCGGCGTCGGGGCGGACCAACCGCGTCATCGCCGACACGTTGTTCATCAGTCCGAAGACGGTGGAGGCGAATCTGGCCCGGGCGTACCGCAAGCTCGGTATCTCCAGCCGGGCGCAGCTCGGGGCGGCGATGGCCCGACTGCCGGAGGGTTAGCCGACGTCCCGGATCCCTTGACCGGGGGATGCCGAGAACCGTTTCCGCTGGCCATACGTCCTTACCTGGTGTGACCGAGATCGGCGACGGGGAGCTGCTGCGCCGTGTCGGCCGGGGCGACCGCCGGGCGTTCGAGGCGTTCTACGCGCGGCACGCGCCGTGGCTGTCGCTGCGCCTGCGGCGGCGCTGCCGCGACCCCGAACTCGCCCGTGAACTGCTCCAGGAGACGTTCCTGGCGGTCTGGCGGGCGGGTGGCAGCTATCGCGGGGACGGCGAGGTCGTCGGCTGGGTGTGGTCGATCGCCGTCCGGCGGCTGATCGACGCCGGCCGCCGCGAGCAGGTCCGCCCGCAGACCGTCGAGCTGCCCGACGAGGCCCTGCTGACCTGGTCACCGTCCGCCGAGGAGGAAGCCATGACCGACACGTACGACGCCCGGCTGGAGGTCGCGTTACGCAGCCTGGCACCGGAGCTGCGGGCGGTGCTGCAGGCGACCGTCCTCGACGGCCTGACGGTCCGGGAGGCCGCCGTCGTGCTCGGCCTGCCGGAGGGCACGGTGAAGACGCGGGCGCTGCGGGCCCGGCGGGCGCTGCGGGCGGCGCTGTCGTGAGCGGCTTCCACCTCGACGACTCGGTGCTGCGGGCGTACGCGCGGGAGCGGCTGGCCGACACCGACGCCTGGTCGGTCGAGGCGCACCTCGACCGGTGCGCGGCGTGCAGGTCCCGGCTCCCGTTCGACGTCCCGGCGGCCGCCGAACTGCTGGCGGTGCTGCCCGATCAGGGCCGGGTCCGTCCCGGCACCAGGTGGCGCCGGAGCATGATGCTGCTGGGCGCGGCACCGGCGGCCCGGGTCGCCTGGTTCGTCTCGGTCGCCGCCACCCTCGGGCTGGCGGTCGGGGCGGCGTTCGACCCGCTGCTGATCCGGCCGTGGCTGCTGCTGCTCATCGCACCGGTGCTGCCGGTGCTCGGTGTCGCCGCCTCCTACGGGCCGCACACCGATCCGCTGCACGAGATGGTGGCGGCCAGCCCGTACGGCGGGTTGCGGATCGTCCTGTGGCGCACCCTGTCGGTGCTCGCCGTCACCGTTCCCGTCGCGTTCGCGGCGGGCGCCGCGTCGGGCATCGGCGTACCGGCGATGTGGCTGCTGCCGTCCCTCGCGCTGACCGGGCTGGCGCTCGGGCTGGGGTCGCTGATCGCCCCGGTCCGGGCGGCGGCGCTGGTGGCGGGCGGCTGGGCACTGTTGGTTCTCGCCGCCTCCGGGCCGCAGTGGCTGGTCGTCCCGGCCGCCGGCCCGCTCTGGCTGGCCGTGCTGGCGGCGGCCACCGGGCTCTTCCTCGTACGGACGACACGCAGAGAGGCGTTTCGATGACGGTCACCGTCGAAGGGGTACGGATCGGCTACCGCAACCGGGTGGTGCTCGACGGCCTCGACCTGCATCTCGGCACCGGCGTACACGGGCTGCTCGGCCCGAACGGGGCCGGGAAGACCAGCCTGATGCGGGTGCTGGCCACCGTGGCCCGCCCCGACGCCGGCCGGATCCGCCTCCTCGGCCGGGACGTCGCCGACACCGCCGCACTGCGTCAGGTCCGGCGCCAGATCGGCTACCTGCCGCAGACGTTCGGCTACTACCCCCGCTTCACCGTCCGCGAGTTCGTCGAGTACTTCGCCTGGCTCAAGGAGATGCCGCCGGCCGGGGTGCCGCTCGCGGTCGACCGGGCACTGGAGCGGGTCGGGCTGTTCGACCGGGCCGACGACCGGATGAAGCACCTCTCCGGCGGCATGCTGCGCCGGGCCGGGATCGCCCAGGGCATCGTCAACGATCCGCGGCTGCTGCTGCTCGACGAACCCACCGCCGGCCTCGACCCGGAACAGCGGGTCGACTTCCGGGCACTGCTGCGCGAGGTCGGTGTCGACGCCTGCGTGCTGGTCAGCACCCATCTGGTCGAGGACGTCGCGTCGGCGTGCGCGACGGTCAGCCTCGTCGACGGCGGCCGGCTCGTCTTCACCGGTACGCCGGACGAACTCGCCGCGCTCGGCGCCGGCCCCGGCAGCGGCGACTCGCCCATCGAGCGCGGCTACAGCGCCGCGCTGCGCGACGCCCGGGGGGTACGCCGGTGAGGCGGCAGCTGCGGGTCGAACTGCTGCGCGGTACGGCGCCGGCGGCGGCGCTGGTGATGTTCGGCGCGAGCGTCTGGATGTTCGCCGTGCACCAGGACGACTGGGCCGGGCGCTGGGCCGGGCTGGCGTCGTGGGTCCGGCAGTCGATGCTGATCCTGGTCGCCCTGATGGTGGCGGCTGGTGCCTGGCAGGCCGGCCGGGAGCGGCGGCGGCAGATCGGCGACCTGCTCGCCTCGACGGCGCGCCCGGCCTGGCAGCCGATGCTGGTGGGCTGGCTGGCGGTGTCGCTCGCCGGCACCGCCGGTTTGCTCGCCGCGCTGGCCGGTGCGGCGGTGCTGGTCGGCCGGCTGGCCACCTACGTCGGCGGGGACTGGTGGTGGACGCTCGCCGTCGGTGTGCTGGCGCTGTGGACGGCGAGCGCGCTGGGGGTTCTCGTCGGCCGGCTCGTGCCGCTACGGGTGGCCGCTCCGATAGCGGGGCTGGCCGCGTATGTGGGGCTCGGTATCGCCACCTACCTACCGGTGGGCGCCGGCGCCTGGCTTACGCCGGGCCTTCCCTATGGGGGCGTGGAGCGGCTGGTGCCTGACGGGACACATCTGCGGCAGACGGCCTGGTTCGTGGCCCTGACCGCGCTGCTGCTGGCGGTTGCCGCGCGGCGGATATGGGTGGCGCTGGTCTGCGGTGCGCTGGCCGCCGCGTCCGTCGTACCGATCGTCACCGGGCCACTTCCCCGGCATTTTCGGACCGATTTGGCGGCGGTCGAGCCGGTGTGCACTGTGGAGGGTCCGCAGGTGTGTGTCGCCCGGATCAACGCGTATCTGCTCGACGACGTGGCGGCGGTGGTGCAGCCGGTGCTGCGCCGCGTCGACGGCATTCCGGGCGCGCCGTGGCGGGCCGCCGACGCGGTGACGGCACCGCCGGGGCACTCGACGGTCGACGACGACGGGACGATCTGGGTCGGCCTCGACGGCCAGTCGAAGGCGTTCGGCGGGCTCGAACGCCTGGACTGGCTGCGGGCCAGCACCGACGGCTTCCTCTCGTTCTACTGCGGCGACGGCCCTCACGACCAGGGCGTGTACGACGCGACCATGCTGGCCCGCTCGTGGCTGCACCAGGAGCCCCCGTACGGCGACGTGCCCATCGACCGGCTGCTGGCCCGGCCGATGCCGCAGCAGCGGGCCTGGTTCGCCGAATACCTCGCCGCCAGCCGGGTCTGCGATCTCACCCGATTGAGCGAACTGGCGCGGGTGCCGTGACCGGCCGGCTGCTCCTGCTGCACCTGCGGGCCCGCGGCGGCCCGGCGTTCGCCGCCGGCCTGGTCGTCGTCACGGCACTGGCCTGGGCCGGTGGCAGCTGGCTGATCAGCCGGCCGTACTTCGACGGGCCGGCCGCCCGGATACCGGTGGTCGCCCTCACCCCGCTGCTCGGCGCACTGCTGCTCGCCCCGACCCTCGCCGGTGCCGGCGACGAACTCGAACGCGGCACCCCGGCACCGTGGCGGCACTGGCGGGCCGGCCACGTGCTGGCGGCCGTCGTCGTGATCGGCACCCCGCTGGCGCTGACCGGGCTGCACGCGCCCGAGGTGTTCGGCGCGTACGCGCTGCTGCGCAACACCCTCGGCTGTGTCGGGCTGGTCGCCGGGGCGGCCGTACTGCTCGGGGCCAGGCTGGCCTGGCTGCCGGCGTTCGGATACGTCTGCGCGGTCTACGGGGCGGTGCCGCGCCAGGTCGGCGGGGCGGCCGGAATCTGGGCCTGGCCGGTGCAGCCGTCCGGCGTCGAGGCGTCCTGGGCGGTCGCCGTCGCCCTGTTCGTCGCCGGCTCCGCGAGCTACCTGTGGTACGGGGCCCGGCCCCGGTTCGGCGGCGACTGACCTCTCGGTCAGGGTGCTTCGAGGCCGAGAAGGTCGCGCAGTGCCGCCCGGCCGGGGTCGGTGACCCGCAGCGCCCGGCCGGTGCCGATCCGTACCGCCCAGCCCTGGTCGAGCACGTGCCGGCACAGGGCCGCGCCGGCTACCCCGCCCAGGTGCGGCCGACGCTCGGTGTGGTCGAGGCAGGCCCGGACCAGCGGGCGTCGGCCGGCCGGCAGTTCGCCGACCAGGTCGGTCAGCTGGCGCAGCCCGGCGTCGGTCAGCGCGAACCCGGTCCGCTGCTGCAACCAGCCGGCGTCGAGCAGCGCGTCGGTGACCGCCACCCCGAGCCGGCCGGCGAGGTGGTCGTAGCAGGTGCGGGCCTTCGCACTGGCCCGCTCGCGGGCCGCCGCCTTGAGGGTGCGGGGCGGCGGCGCCGGGGCGGCGTACGCGGCCAGGTCCTCGATCAACTGGGCGGCCGCCGGGTCGGCGAGCCGTACGTAGCGGTGCCGGCCCTGCCGCTCCTGCACCAGTAGCCCGCCGTCGACGAGCAGGGTCAGGTGGGCACTCGCCGTGGACGGGGCCACGCCGGCGTGGCGGGCGAGTTCGCCGGCGGTCCAGGCCCGGCCGTCGAGCAGCGCCAGGCAGAAGGTCGCCCGGGTCGCGTCGGCGAGCAGGCCGGCCAGCGCGGCCAGCGGCGGGTCCGTGGTCATCACCCCATCCTGCGGGTACGACGTTTCGGCCGGCACCGAACCGTCCCGGTTCTAGCCTCGGCGCGTGGGTCCTCGGCCGGCCGGTGCGGCCGGCGTGCCGGAAAGGGGTGCGCGGATGAACTTCCACGAACTGCATCGGCCCGGTGCGCCGCTGCTGCTGCCGAACGCCTGGGACGTCGCGTCGGCGAAGCTGTTCGCGGCGGCCGGCCATGCGGCCGTCGGCACGACCAGCCTCGGCGTGGCGGCCGCGGCGGGACGGCCGGACGGGGTCGGCGCGTCCCGGGCGGAGACGCTCGCGCTCGCCCGGTTGCTGGCGGAGCTGCCCTGCCCGGTCACCGTCGACGTCGAGGCCGGGTTCAGCGACGACCCGGCGGAGGTCGCCGGGGTCGCGGCGACGCTGGCCGGCTACGGCGTCGCCGGAATCAACCTGGAGGATGCCGGCGGCCCGCCGAGCCTTCAGGTCGCGAAGATCGTCGCGATCAAGGCGGCGGCGCCGGGACTGTTCGTCAACGCCCGCACCGACACGTACTGGCTGGGACGGGGCTCGTACGACGAGACGGTGTGGCGGCTCGAGGCGTACGTGGCGGCGGGCGCCGACGGGGTGTTCGTGCCCGGTCTGCGGACGCCGGACACGATCCGGGCCCTGGTCGCTGCGGTCGACGCACCGCTCAACGTGCTGATCGCGCCGGACGGGCCGACGGTCACCGAACTGGCCGGGCTCGGCGTCGCCCGGATCAGTTGCGGGTCGCTGCTCTACCGGGCGGCGCTGACGGCGGCGGTCGGTGTGCTCGGCGCCGTCGCCTCGGCCGGGCCGCTCCCCACCGACGTGCTCAACTACGCCGAGGTGGCGCGCCTGTAGCCGTCCTTCCCCACAGCAAGATACTTGCACGATCGTTCTAGTTGTACGATCGTGCAGGTACTTTGCCTATGGCGGGAGGACGGATGCACACGACTGGGAAACCACGCGCCGGAGCACGGGAATGGGTCGGCCTGGGCCTGCTGGCCCTGCCGACCGTCCTGCTCGGGCTGGACGTCACGGTGCTGTACCTCGTACTGCCGAGCCTGGCCGCCGACCTGCAGCCCTCCGCCACCCAGACGCTGTGGATCATGGATGCCTACGGGTTCTTCATCGCCGGCTTCCTGATCACGATGGGCACCCTCGGCGACCGGATCGGCCGGCGGCGCCTGCTGATGATCGGCGTCGCGGCATTCGGCGCGGTCTCGGTGTTCGCGGCGTTCGCCCCCAGCCCCGCCCTGCTCGTCATCGCCCGTGCACTGCTGGGAATCGCCGGAGCCACCCTCATGCCGTCCACGCTGTCGCTGATCAGCAACATGTTCGCCGACGTACGCCAGCGGGCGGTGGCGATCGGCGTCTGGGCGACGATGTTCGCGCTCGGCATGGCCGCCGGCCCCGTCGTCGGCGGAGCCCTCGTCGCCCACTTCTGGTGGGGCGCTGCCTTCCTCCTCGCCGTACCGATCGCCGTCGTCGTGCTGGCCGGCGCCCCGGTTCTCCTACCGGAATACACCGCCCCGCACCGGGGCCGGATCGACCTACCGAGCGTGGCCCTGTCACTGGCCGCACTGCTGCCGCTCGTCTACGCGGTCAAGCACATCGCCGCGTACGGCATCGACGCGCACGCCGTCGCCATACTCCCCGCGATCCTGGCCGCGACCGCGTTCGTCCGCCGGCAGCGGCGACTTCCGGCCCCGCTGCTGGAGATGACGCTGTTCCGCAACCGGGCCTTCTCCGCCGCGCTGACGGTGCTGCTGATCGGCCTGGTCGGCGTCGGCGGAGCCATGTTCCTCGTCACGCAGTACCTGCAACTCGTCGACGGTCTCTCCCCCGCCGTCGCCGGCCTGTGGATGGGACCACCCGCGCTGGCCATGTTTGCCGCCGCGATCGGTGCGCCGATCCTGGCCAGGCATGTACGACCCGGCACCGTCATGGCCGCCACACTCGGCGTCTCGCTGGCCGGATACGGACTCCTCGCCACCGCCGGCGCCGACAGCAGAACCGCCGTCGTGACCGGGTTCGCCTTCGTCTACCTCGGCCTCGGCGCCATCGCGGCACTGGGCACCGACATCGTCGTCGGTGCCGCACCACCGGCGAACTCAGGCTCCGCGGCGGCCATGTCCGAAACCGTCCAGGAACTCGGCATCGCCGTCGGCGTGGCGGTGCTCGGCAGCCTCACCACCGCGGTCTACCGCGCCCGGGTCGACGTACCGCCGGACACGGCCCCGGACGTCGCCGGGGCGGTGACGGACAGTCTGGCCGGCGCCCTGTCCGTCGCCGACCAGGTGCCCGCGGCGACCATCACGCAGGCGCAGGCCGCGTTCACCGGTGGGCTGAACTCCGCCGCCCTCGTCGCCGGTCTGGCCATCGCCGCGATCACCATCGTGTGTGCCGTCACGCTGCGGCACATCGCGCCCATCGGCGAATCCGAGCATTAGCGGTGGGTAGCCTGAATGCCCGGGAGGAAGCATGGGCGACGAGGAACCCACCACGGACGGGCGCCGGGCCAGGGGCCAGAAGCGCCGGGCCGACATCATTGACGCGACCCTGACCGTGGTGCAGCGCGACGGCGCCGCCGGGGTGACCCACCGTACGGTCGCCCGGGAGGCCGGCATCCCCACGAGCCTGACCACCTACTACTTCGCCAGCCTCGACGACCTGCTGGTGGCGGCGCTGACCAGCGTGGCCGACGCCTACACCGAACGGATCCGGCACATCATCGACCACGACGGCGACAAGCTGCGCGGACTGGCCGAACTCATCGCCGAGACCGCCGGCCCGGGGCGGGAGCGCGCCCTCGCCGAACGGGAGCTGTCCACGCTGGCGGCAAGGCGACCGGCCCTGCGGCCGGCGGCCCGCCGGTGGCGGGACAACGTCGCCGAGCTGGCGAGGACGCGTACCAGTGATCCCGAGGCCGCGGAGGCGCTTGTCGCGGTCGCCGACGGCCTGTGTGCGGCCATCCTGCTCGGCGACGACAAAGCCGATCCCGGCCGCATCCACGCCGTGCTGATCCGGGCCCTGAACGGCGCCCGACGCGCAACCTGACCGGCCGGCCGGATCAGAAGAGGGTCAGCGGCTCGACCGGGATCGGCTCGGGAAGCGGCTCCAGTTCGGGAATTCGCGCCCGTACGTCGTCGTGGAAGCGGCGGGCCAGCACCGGCGCGTCGACGTTGTCCGGAGTATGGACGAACATCGTCGGCGAGCGACCCTCGCGCAGCCATCCGGCAACAATGTCGATCCAGCGCTGCCAGCCCTCGACCGTCCGCGCGGAGTCGTCGCGGCCGATATACCGCACGATCGGCCGGTCGGTCAGCGCGGCGGTCCGCAGCGGCATCCGCGGTTTCCGGGTCCACGCCTCCCGTTCCGTGTCGGTGGTCGGCGGGCTCTGGAAGAACGCGGTGGTGTCGAACGGAACCCATTCGGCGGACGCTGCGGTGAGCACTTCTTCGAGTGCGGCTATCGAGTGGGAATCGTCGAAGAACGCCGGGTGGCGGACCTCGACCGCATACCGGTGCGACGCCGGAAGCCGGCGCAGAAAGTGGCCGAGAGCGGGCACGTCGGCGGGGCCGAACGACCCCGGCAACTGGATCCAGAGGGCGTCGGCGCGCGGGCCGAGTGGCTCGATCGCGTGCAGGAACTCCCGGAGCGGCTCCTCGACGTCACCGAGCCGGCGTTCGTGCGTGATCACCTTCGGTAGTTTGACGACGAACCGGAAGTCGGGGTCGGTCTGCCGCGCCCATGAGGCCACCGTCTCCCGGGTCGGGGTCGCGTAGAACGTCGTGTTGCCCTCGACGGCGTTGCACCAGCCCGCGTAGTGCCGCAGGCGCTCGTGCGCCGGGAGCGGATGCGCCACCAGGCGCCCCTGCCACGACTTGTGGGTCCACATCGCACAGCCGACGTGCAGACGCACGATCCCACTTCCTCCCACGTGTGTGCCCTGCTTTCAGCACCCACCGTATACGGGCATGCCCGGCGCGGCCTCGTCGCTCAAATCTCCTTGCCGCCCCTTGCGGACGGCGATTAGCGTCATGGACGCACCTCCTGTGCGAAGACCGGGGCTACTTCTTTTTGGGTAAAGACCTGTCGCCTCGGTCGTTCGGTTCTCGGAGGGGCACGTACGGGGCGCGCTGGCGGCCAGCCTGTGCGCAGGGTGGGGTTACTTCCAATTAATGAGGCGGTTGCGAGTTCGAGTCTCGCCGATCTGACCTCGGTCAGGCGTAGCTCAAGTGGTAGAGCTCCTCCGGAGCAACATGTCACCTCGCCCGCCTGGTTCTCGGCTGGCTCCCAGTGCGCCCCGTACGACGCCTCTCCGCTGCGAAGGAAAGGGGCGTTCCCATGGCGAAGTTCAACACCACCGCGACAACGACCGCTGTCGGCCGCGGCCCGATCACCGCGTCGCCGACCGCCGACATCCGTACCCACGAGGGCGCGCCCGGCCACAGCCGTGACCTGAAGTCCGAACTTTTCCTGCTCGCGGTGGCAAACTTCGTCAGCGAGGACACCTTCTACGAGCAGGCCGGCGACCGGGACAACCGGTACGCCACCCTCGTCCGCCAGGTCGCCGTCACCGACGTCGAGTGGCTGACCGAGTTCGTCCGCTGGCTGCGCCGCGACGCGAACATGCGGTCGGCGCCGCTCGTCGCCGCAGCCGAGGCGGTCAAGGCACGCCTCGACGCCGGCCTGCACGGCGCCAACCGGCCCCTGGTCGACGCCGCCCTCAACCGGGCCGACGAGCCCGGCGAGTTCCTGGCCTACTGGCGGTCCCGGTTCGGTCGCAAGGTGCCGGGCCCGGTCAAGAACGGGCTCGCCGACGCCGTACGGCGTCTGTACAACCAGCGGTCAATGTTGAAGTACGACACCGACAGCAAGGGCTACCGGTTCGCCGACGTCATCGACACCGTCCACCCCACCCCGGCCGCGCCGTGGCAGTCGGCGCTGTTCCGGCACGCCCTCGACCGGCGCCACGACCACGTCGACGCCATCCCCGACGAGCTGGCGGTCATCCGCCGGCGGGCCGACCTGTGGGCGCTGCCGGTCGAGCAGCGTCGGGCCGTACTCGACGACCCGCAGCGGCTCGCCGACGCCGGCATGACGTGGGAAGCCCTGGCGGGGTGGCTCGACGGTCCCATGGACCGGCGGGCGTGGGAGGCGATGGTGCCGTCAATGGGGGTCTTCGCCCTGGCCCGGAATCTGCGGAACTTCGACGAGGCCGGCGTCAGCGACGAGGTGGCGGCACGGGTCGCGGCCCGGTTCGCCGACCCGGCCGAGGTCGCCCGGTCGCGGATGTTTCCGTTCCGGTGGCTGTCCGCGTACGAGCAGGCGCCGTCGCTGCGGTGGGGGCACGCCCTCGACCAGGCGCTCCAGGCGTCGCTGGCCAACCTGCCGGCGCTACCCGGCCGCTCGCTGGTGCTCGTCGACACGTCGGCCTCGATGACCAGCCGGGCGTTCTCGGCGAAGTCGACGATGACCCCGCTGAAGGCCGCCGCCGTGTTCGGGGTGGCGCTGGCGGCCAAGGGCGAGCAGGTGCACCTGTACGGCTTCGCCGACGGTGTGTTCCGGCATGAGGTCCGCAAGGGCGCGTCGGTGCTCCGCGAGGTCGATGCGTTCTGCCGCCGGGTCGGCGAGGTCGGTCACGGTACGCAGATCGCCGCCTCGCTGCAGGCCACGTACAAGCGGCACGACCGGGTGTTCCTGATCTCGGACATGCAGACGATGGATGGTTTGTACGGCCGAGGTGTCGGTGAGCAGGTGCCGGCGACCGTGCCGCTGTACGGGTTCAACCTGAACGGATACAAGGCGGCGGCGTTCGCGGCCGGCAGCCCGAACCGGCTCGAGTTCGGTGGCCTGACCGACGCGACGTTCCGCATGATCCCGCTGATCGAGGCCGGCCGGGACGAGTCCTGGCCCTGGCTGGCGCGATAGCCGAGGTGGCGCCCTCCCTGGAGGGCGCCACCTCGCCTGCGGTCAGGCTGCCCGCCACCGGAGTTTCGGATCCTCCGCCGTCTTCTTGCACTGCATGAGCTTGCCGGTCTTGGTCTTCCCCATCGCGCCGGCCGTCTTGCAGAACGCGCCGGGATGGACACCCTGCTGGACACTGTCGGTCGGCTTGGTCGTACGGGGTGCGGCGGTCGTCCGTTTCGGCTGTGCGGTGGTCCGCTTCGGCTGCGGCGTCGTCTTCGTCGGCCGTGGCGTGGTCTGGGTCGGCCGGGGTGTCGTCTTCACCTGGCCGGCTGCCGTGGTCGGTGCGGCCGTCGTCGGAGTGGCGCCGGCCGGGGCGGACGTGCCGTCCGTCGGGGTGGAGGAAGCGGCATCCGCCGCTGTCGGGGAGTCGGCCGGAGCCGCCGGTGCGCCGGTGCTGGCCGAAGCGAGCGGTTTGGGATCGTTGCCGGAATCGAGGGCGGCGCCGACCGCTCCGATACCGCAGCAACTGATCAGAAGGACACCGAAGGTGATGCCGATGATGCCGGCGACGCCGAGCCGCCTACGGCGCGGCGGTGGGCTTCCGTACATCGCGGGCTGAACGGGCGGCATGGGCTGGGTGTGGTGGGGGTACGGGGGCCGCTGCTGCCCCCACGGCTGGTTCGTCATCGGTGGCTGCGGCGCGGACCTGGCCCGACCAGGGCCGGTACGAGGCGCCGCTCCCCCTTTCTCGAAGACCTGCGAAACCGCGAACGCGGCCGAATCCCTTGATCCGGGTAGGAGGCCGCCCGCCGAAGTGTGTCGCGGCGATGAAGGGTTCGTTACCAGCCGTGCGGATGGTGTCGCAGGTTTGATCGGCGACTCAGAGTCCACTTACCGACGGGTACGTCGGAAACGCGATCGAGCAGACACGAACGGGTACCGGAACGGGACCACGGAAATCGTCGGCAACCTCTACCCTGCCCTCGACGGGGCGCTGCGCCCGCTGACGCCGGTCAGCCAGGCCGAGGCAACCGTGCTGGACGACCGCACCGTCCGGTTCTTCACGGTGACGACCGAGGGGGCACGGTACTTCGGTGACCAGGGGCTGCCGATCAGCCGCCCACTCGGGCTGAGCATCCGCTCGGCGCAGGCGATCGTGGCCGTACCCGCCCGGCTCGCCCCGGCCGACCCGGCCGCCGCCGGGCTGTTCGCCCTCGACCACGCCGTCCACCACATGCTTGAGACGCCCCTTTCCGAGCTGACACCGCGGACCGCCGCGCAAGCGGTGGCCGGTGCGGTCGAGATCCACCAGCTGGCCGAGACCGCGGTCACGGTCGACGAGCTGCGGTCGGAGCTGTGGCGGCGACGCCACTTCACCCCGTTGTACACGCTGCGAGCCGCCGAGGACTTCGACTATGACTGACGCGTCGACCGCTCCGGCCAGGCCATCGGCTGACGACGTGATCGACCTCGGTGCGCTGCCGGTGTCCGGGGCATACTTCCTGGCCCGCCCCGAGGTTCCCACCCGTACGCCGTTCCTGGCTGCTCCTCTGGCTGCTCCTGGCCCGGCAACCGCTGACGGGACCGACCCGGCGTACCGGCACTGCTGGACGTACGCCGGGGGTGGTTCGACGATCCGGCAGGAACTCGTCGAAATGCTGGACGGAGCCCGGCGAAAGGTCTTCGTCGCGAGCTTCTTCCTCGGCGACGCGGAGGTCCGGGCGGCACTGTGTCGGGCCGCCGAACGACTCCACGGCGGCGTGTACGTCATCTCGGCGCTGGACGACCGCAGCCTGAACCGAGCCATCAACGAGGTCGACGACCAACAGCCCGTGGACAAGCAGACCGAACAAAAGAGGTTCGAGGAACTGACCCGCCAGGGAATCTGGGTCCGCGGGTACGAGGGATGCCACGCCAAGTTCGCGGTGGTCGACGATCAGGTGGCGCTGGTCAGCAGCGCCAACCTGACCACTCACGCCCTCGACGTGACCGGCGAGAACGGTGTGGTGGTGCGGGCCGCGGCGGATGTGGACACGCTCGCCCGGCTGTTCGCCCGACTGTGGCAGGGGGCAAGGTGGGAGATGCCGCCCGGCGACGATCCGGTGGTGTCCGGGCGTACCGCCACCTCCCGGGCGGTCCGGGTCGACACGCCGAAGCCGGGCGCCACCGGTCCCGTCTGGACCTTCGACGACGAGCACCACATCCAGGAGGCGATCGAGGAGCTGATCGACTCGGCCCGGGAGGAACTGCTGCTGGCCACCTTCAGCCTGGACAGCATGACCGCCAACCCCCGGCTGCTGCTCGACCCGCTGCGGGTGGCGGTCGACCGGGGAGTACGGGTCAGCATGCTGCTACGCGGTCGGAACAACATGTCCACCCACCGGGCCGACGCCACGGCACTGGCCGAGCTGGGGGTCCGGCTGCGGCCCTGCCGACTGAACCATGCGAAAGGCGTGATCGCCGACCGGAAACGAGGTGCGTTGTTCTCCGCCAACTTCGACGCTCGCCACGGACTGACCAACGGCGTCGAGGTCGGCATGCGGCTGGACGGCACCCCGAGCCTGGACGAGGCGATCCGCTACTTCGAGCAGGCCATGCGCGAGTGTGACCTGGAGTTCGTACGCGAAACGACGGTCCGGGCGCTCACCCGGCTGGCCAGCCCGGTCTGTAAGCCGTGGCCGTTGCCCAAGCGGCTGACCGTGGCCGGCACCGACAGCGACTGGCAGGCGATGCGGCGGGCCACGGCCGACGGCGGGCCCGCGTTGTACTCGGTGGACTCCGATGGTCAGCACCTGATCCAGGTCGGCGTACAACGGTGGACCCTCACCCCGGAAGCCGACGGTGGACACCGGTTGACCCGCGCGACCCAGGAACGCCGGATACCCACGGCCGCGGCCCTACTCGACGACTGGCTCAGCTCCCGGGCATCGGACCGAACCCGGCGCGGCATCTGCCCGGCGGCCCTGGTCCGACCTCAACCTGGCGATTTGACGTTGCTGAAGTGACCCCCTGGAGCCGAACACCTTGCTGCTCCCCGCGAAATCTTGGTGCCCCCGGCAGGATTCGAACCTGCGACACACGGTTTAGGAAACCGTTGCTCTATCCCCTGAGCTACGGGGGCGCGATGATCCAGACTAGCTAGCAGCGGCTGTCAGCGTACCGCAGGGAGCCGCAGGCGCGGTCGACGCCGGCACCGTCACCAGCGGATCACACGACGACCACACGTACCCCGTCTGGACGGGCGACCATCAGGGGGCGGGCACGGTCGGTCAGCGTCGACCACGGCCGGTCACCGCTGCCGGAGCACACATCGGGCACACACGCGAACGCCATCGATGCCCGCTCACGCCGACCGGTCTCGACGAGGTGGCGCCCCGGATTGTGGGGTTGCCCGAGCCAGCATCTGGCCACCCGCCGACCGGCTCCTCAGCAAGGCGCGGGTGGCGTGGGGTTGGATCGACCCACGGTGGGCACGCAGTGGCACTCCGGGGCGGGTGCGATGTCGGCGGCATCCGTACACGCCCTCGTTCGACCCATCCCGACGAGCGGGTACACCGGCTGGTCGTGGCCATGACCAGCCTGCCGCCTACGGCAGCCGTGCCGCCGACCAGGCCGCACGGTCAGTTACGACTTCGACATCCGCTTCGCAAGCCAGTACGCGCTCTTCTGCTCATGAGCGGTCACCCGATCTTGTGCGTGGGATCCACACACATCGTTGGCGTGGGTTGATGCCCGGCCCGGACTATGATGCTCCACGATGATCCCAGGCGGGTACCTGCGTTGGCTTCCGGTTGTGGCGACTGCGGTGGCTCTCGTCATGGCCAGCCTGGTCGGCACGCGTCACCTCGTGGCCTGTTACCGGCGGCGCGGCGTCCCAGCGGGGCTGGCGGCCCGGCGGGCATTGGCCACGACGGCCATGGCGGTCTGGACGCTGCCGTGGCTGATGGTGGTCCTCACCCCCCTCGACGCACCCCGAGAGGTTCGGCTGGTGCCGCTGCGCGACCTTGTGGAGATCCTCGCCGACCATCCGCTGACCGCGTTCTTCCAGATCGTGGGCAATCTGCTGGTGTTCGCGGCGGTTGGGTTCGGTCTGGGCATGGGGTGGCAGGTCCGGTTCGCATATGTGGTCGTAGCGGCTGCAGGCATGTCGACCGCGGTGGAAGCGCTGCAGTACGCCCTGGCACTCGGACGCGTCTCGTCGATCGACGACGTGCTGTTGAATACGACGGGTGCAGGCTTGGCCGTCCTCGCGGCGCATCGGCTGCCGGTTCCCGATCGCCTGCTGTCCTTACCGCCGTCGCGATGAGCCCCTCCCGGTCACGGCGCCGGACACCCACCACCGCGTGGCCAACCGCTTCCACCGCTGGTCGCGTCGTAGCCGGGCTGGAGTAGCTGCAGCGACTAGAGGTCCGCGGGGAACCACAACATCGCGGTTATGATCGTGGTGCCCGGGTTTGCCGCCGCGCGCGTCCACACCAGTCCGACCTGCGCGTCTTCCTACGCTGGTGCACCGACCACGGCCTTGACCCGATGGCCGCGGCGCGGGTAGACATCGAGCGGTGCGTACGCTGGCTGCAAGACGTACGCCGCTACCAGCCCTCGACCGTCTCCCGCCGACTGTCGGTCGTGGTCGGCTTCTACCAGGTCTGCGTCATCGACGCCATACTGGCGCACTCGCCAGCCGACTACGTCCGTCGACCCACCGTGCCCGCCGAGTCACCGACCCTCGGACTGGGACACCTGCAGTTCGAAGCCCTGATCACCACCGCCCGTAAGTCCTCGAACCCGAACGATTTCGCACTGGTCGCGCTCCTGGGCCTGCTCGGCTTGCGGATCTTCGAAGCCTGCGGGTCGCACATCGCCGACCTCGGTGAGGAACACGGCCACCGCGTTCTGCGCGTACGAGGCAAGGGCGGCAAGGTCGTCCTCGTCCCCCTGCCACCCGCGGTCGCCAGGGCCATCGACCGGGCCGTCGATGAGCGCACCAGCGGGCCGATCCTGCGCAACACCCACAGTCGGCGAATGGACCGGCACCCGCCACCCGCCGACTCAGGCACCTCGCCCACACGGCGGGGATCCGGATGCCGAGGATGCCATCCCCACATGCTGCGCCACACGCTCGTGACGACCATGCTCGACGCTGGCGTCAGCCTCCGCGACGTGCAGATCGCCGCCCGCCACGCCGACCCGAGAACCACCATGCGCTACGACCGCGCCCGCAAAGAACCTCGACCGGCACCCCAACTACATCCTCGCCGCCTACATCGCCTCTGGAACATAGCCAGCGCTCACGACTCTGCCGATGAGCGGTTGTCGCAGCAATCCGGTAGCGCGGTACGCCGAGGACGCATCACCCCATGCCCGAACAAGGTCAATTGGCCGTAGTCTGCGTGATCATCGCCGCAGGAGACGAAGGGTCCAATGGGCGCGAAGACTGCACTGCTTGCCTTCACTGAGGGCGATCTGCCCCCCGCGCTGCGGGGAGCGGTTCGAGCCGACCCCGCGGAGGTCCTCGCGCTCGTGCGCGAAATGCACCCCGACTACGAGGTGACACCGATTGACGACGGCGTACTCGGCGACGACACATACCCGCCAGACGACACCAGCTATGCGACTGTGCTGGCCGGCGCCGAGTTGTTCTGCGATCGCCGGCTCGTCTATGACCCCCCATCGGAGCTGCCCGCCCGTCTGCTTCGTGCCGCGGATGACCGGCGGATCATCATGCATGGGATGCACTCAGCATCTGACTGGCTGTGCTTCGCGGTGTGGGAGAACGGCTCACTGGTCCGTTCGCTCAGCGTTTCTCCGGACGGTGGCATCGGGGAGAACATCGGCGAACCGTACGACTTCGAGCGGCCGTACTGGGCGGGCGAGCGGCCGGTCGAGTCAACGCTCTCAGAAGATCCGTACCCGCTGCCGTTTCATCCGCTGGAGTTGGGTGAGGACGCCTTGCGCGCCTTGTTCGGTTTCGTTCTGGAGGGCCGTCCGGACCCTGACGACGTCGACCCGTACGAAGTTCCCCTGCAGGGGTTCCGGGTTGCCGACCCGACCGGCCGCGAACAGGCGGAACGCGAGGCCCACATGCAGCAGGTATTGCTGCAGATGGGACCGCCGCGCCGCTACCGCATGACGCCCGACGGCACATTCCAGGAAATCACCGACGCTTGACCACCTCGTCCAGGTGGCCTCTATGAACTTCCGGGTCTGCCGCTGTCTGGTCGGGCCGGCCTGAGCCGTCACGGCCGATGGCCGGCGGTGACCGGCTGGCGCCTTGTCATGCCGATGAGCGGACGTTCAACGTCGGGCGCGGCAAGCCGGCATCCCCAAGATGCGCTGCGCCAACGCGGGCGGACTGTTCGGGTTCGTCGCGAGCCAGCACAGGGAGAACGAGCTTTCGGCCAGTCAGGTATGCGCTCGTCGATCACGGGAAGCCGCAGCTTTGGCCAGGCTTCGGAGCGGCCCGCCCGAGCGGCGGAGAGGTTGATATCTTGCCGCGATGCAACCCGATGACCTTCGGCAGTCCGCGACCGAGTACGCACGCGGTGAGGTGGCCCGCGGCGTCATGACGTGCGGGATGATCGTGTCCGGCACGGTGGAGTACCTGCACGGTGAGGGCGAGCCCGCGGACCTGTACGCGCTGGCCTGGGAGATCGTGCCGCGCGAGCTCGCCGCGCATCTGGGTGTCCAGGCGGAGTGGCCCGCGCGGACCGACAGCGACCGGCTCACGGACGCGTTCCGCGCGCTCGACCTGGCGGGAATCGTCGCCCGGGAGGATTTCGCCTGCTGCCAGTCATGCGGGAACAGCGAGATCGGCGGCGAGGTAGGTAAAGGGACGCCGGCTCGTGGATTCGTCTTCTATCACGGGCAGGACGCCGAGCGGGCTGCTCAGGGCGGGACCCTGTGGCTGGCGTACGGCTCCTTCGACAAGCAGATCGGCGCTGCGCAGGTCGGCGAGGAGGTCGTGGCCGCCCTGCGCGGCGAAGACCTGGAGGTGGACTGGAACGGCGACGCCGCCCAGCGCATCCACGTCCGGCTGCGTTGGGCGAAACGCCGGTACGGCCGAATGGCCGCTTTCCCGGTGACCGCTGAGCCCGGCCGTTCCGTGGCGGTTCAGTTCGTTCCTGACCGGCACATGGTCTTCCCACCGATGTCGGTGGGTGCGCTCGCCGCGCTCGAGCTGCCCTGGCTGCCCGACGATACGAGTGTGCGGGTCGACGACGGCGAACGGACGGTGACGATCCGGCGGGAGAGGCACCGTCTGATCAGCGACGACGGTCGGGAGGCGGGCCGCTTCGAGGGCTTGGGGCTTTTCAGCGCGGGCAACGAAGGTGAGCTACCCGACGAGACGGGGCTGATCGAGGTCACCTACCAGTGCATGCCGAGCGGCCCACAACAGATCGCCGGACGGCCGATGGGTCTGCCCGAGATACTCGCCGTCGTGCGGCGGCTGCCCACCCGGACGGACTCGTGGCTGGCCGCCACGCACGAAGCCGGCATCGTGCAGATGCGCTGGGAGAACGGAATGCTATGGCTGGAGTCGCCGTTCGTGGCCGAGTCCGCCTCGGTCGGCAAGTACGCCAGCCTCGACGAGGCCGAGCGAATGCTCACCATCCTGGCCACCGAGAACCGCAACGCGATCCGCGAACTGGACGGCGTGATCACCAAGCCCTGGTGATGACCGGATTTGACCCGCCTCAGTACGCATCACACCGACTGCTGCACCGCCCATCACTTCGCTTCCCACCTCGGCTGAACCCTGAACCGCAACTGGCGCGCGGATTTGCCGCATAGCCAGCGCATGGGCAGCTCAGTCGAACCAGTTGAACAGCAGGTCGCCGAGCCGGCCAGGCCGGTGGTAGGCGACATCCCGACGTTCTTGGTCTGTAAGCAGCCGTAGGTGCCGGTCATTGAGCGGTTGATCCAGTTCCACCCCGGCGGCCACCCACAGACCTGCCCGGCGATAGATCTCCGCGCCTGGCACATCAACAAACAGCGCGTCGAGCGTGTGTGGCTCCCGCTGTCGAGCCCCAGCGACCAGGAGGGCCGCGGCGTTGAAGAGGATGGTCAACGGCTCGCCATCGTGGAGTCGCACACGGACTCGGTAATAGTTTCGGCCGACCATCGGCTCCTCGACCGACGTGGCGACCACCCCGCCGACTGCTCTGGTGCTGCCGTACACCGCCGTCAGCCAAGTGGTACGGGCCACCTCGTCAAGGTGCGGTTCGGTCACTCCCGCCTTCAGCAGATCGATAGTGGCCACGCATGAATCATCCGGCACCGCAGCCCTGACGGCGAGCCTCAGAGCGTGTAGGTCCACCTATTCGAAGCGGCTCCCGGTATCTGGACATGCCGCGAGGAGCCCGGCCCGACCACCGCCGCAGGCCGGCGCCGCTGCTTGGGTGGGAGGCCCAGAGTCCCTTCGCCGCTCTTTCTGCCAATCACTCACGGCAGCATTCCGCCACCGCCTCCAGCCCAGTTTCGATCTCATCAAGAGCAGAAGGTCCCGGGGCACGGCGGCATCGGGAGGTGATCGTCGATCAGGGCGTCGAGAGAATCGGGTGGGTAGCAGCGTTGGCGGGATACCTCCGGTTCAGAGAAGGGCGACCGCTTTCTGGACGGCGGTTTCGGGGCGAAGGCGGAGGTACTCGGCGGGGTATTCGGTGGGCACTCCGCCGAAGTCGAAGGAGATCGCGGTGGCTGGCGCGGGGACGTCGGGGTCGGTCTCGTAGCCGCCGTCGTCGGTGATGTGGACGATAAAGGCGTGGGTGGCGTGGCCCAGGCCGACCTGGACGCCGGGTGGCAGGTCGTCGGTGTCGTCGTCGGGTTCGTCGTAGATGGTGACGACGACGGGTTCGTCTCGGTCGTGGATCTGCCGGAGCAGGCTGTCGAGTGCTGTCGGATCGGTGATGTCGACCTCGTGGGTGTCCCGGTGGTCACCGCGGTCGTAGGCCCAGGTCACCTTCATGCGATCGCCTTTCCGTTTCCGACGTAGGTGCGCCAGTGCCGCACCTGTCCGTCATCGTCGCTGACGTAGACGGTCAGCCGCGAGCCGGCCGGCAGGAGTTGGGGAAGGATTCTCTCGCAGCCGTAGGGCTGGTACTCGCAGGGTGGATTGTTGGTGAGCACGACGGCGTCGGTGATGTGGCCGCGGCGCATCCGGGCGGCAAGCTTGGCCTCGAGGTGATCGGTGGTCGTGGCGATGAGCCGGTAGGCCGGTTTGAGGTCCGCGGCGGCGTCGGGGTCGCGACCGGATCGCATCGGTATCCGCTCACCGGCGATGAGCGCGACTCCCGATGTCGGGTCTTTGGGCTGTCGTCTCGGAAGGTCCAGGGCGGCCTGCGCCAGCCAGGACGGCAACTGCTCCGTCGCCGGGCGGGACCCAGTGCCGGGTGCGGGTGATCCCTTGTCGGGTACGCCCCCACCCAGCTCGGTTTCCCGCGCCGCCGATTGCTCTCGCCTCGCTGATCGCGAACTGCGCTCGTTGTCGGAGGGTGGCACCACGTTGCGCGACGGCGACCAGGGCCTGGTGAACGGCATCGAGTCTGGCCAGCAGAATCCCGGGGTCGCCCCCTTGCAGGACCGCGCCGGTCAACTGCCGGGTTTGGTCGATGCGGCCGATACAGGCGCCCACACCAGCGTGGATGTCGCCCAGTTTCTGGTCGAGCAGGCCGATCGTCGTGATCGTGTCCTCTGGGGTGGGCTGCCGTGGAGCGGCAGCCACCACCGTCGCGGCATCGCCCGCCAGGGTGGACAGGCTGCGGACTCCCGCCCGGATCTGACCGATGATGTCGCGGACCATGGCCATGTTCTGGGCGATCGCGGCGAACCCGGATGCCGCGGCTTGCATGGCGATCTGCTGTGCCACGTGATCGGCGGCCGAGGCCTGTCTCTGGGCGAGTTCAGTGCCGGCTCTGATCGCCTCGATCTCCGCCCGAACGGCATCGACCAGCACATCGACCTCCTTCGCTTCATCGTTCGGCTTCAACCATGGCACGAGCGTGCTGCCGTGGCCTTGTGCCGGAGGCCGGGCGTGGAGGGGAGAGATCGTCGGGACGGCAGTCGCATCATGCGACGCGGCGTCGGCGTGCTGACGGACCGGAACCTCTGCTGTCGGGTGCGAGCCCGTCGCCGGGCCGGGTCTATGGCGCCATCGGCACGCTGTGCTGGAGGGCGGTGAGCAGTTGGCTGGTGCGACTGTCCGCCTGGACGGCGGTTTTGAGGTGGTCGTGGGCGACGGTGAAGCGCAGGCTGCGGGGGTGTTCGAGGTAGAGGCGGCCGGCGAGGCTCTGGGTGACGGCGACGGGTGGGTAGGGGTCGGGCATGTCGAAGACGGTAAACGGGGTGTCGTACCGGGCGGTGATCTCGTGCCCGTCGGGCAGGACGTCGATGGTGTAGCGGGGATGGCGGGCGAGTTTGTGCAGGTGGTTGATCTGCTGCTCCATCAGGTGGCTGTCGCCGACCTCGTTCCGTAGGGCGGTCTCGGTGATCACGGCGGACAGGCGGTTGGTGCCGTCGCGGAACGCCTGTTTCCGGGTGTTGAGGGCGGCGACGGCGGCCCGGTGTTCGGGGGTGGGCTGGTGGATGCCCATCTGGGTTTGGATGAGGCGGGCGGCGTACTCGGGGGTTTGGAGCAGGTCGGGGATGCGGGTGGTGGCGTAGTAGCGGATGGCGGTGGCGCGGGTTTCGAGCCAGGCGAGGTTGACGTAGGGGCGGTAGGGCAGCTCGTCGCCGAAGTCGACGTCCCAGTGGCTGCCGTGGCGTGCGTCCAGGGCGAGGGAGAGCAGCACGTCGCGCTGCCGGTCGTCGAAGACGTGGTAGACGTCGAGCAGCGCGGCGACGTCGTCGTACTTGGGCTTGATCTCGCCGCGTTCGAACCGGCCCAGGCTGCTCCAGTCGAGTGGGAGGCGTTCGGCGACCTGCTGCAGGGTCAGGGAGCGGTCGAGGCGTAGCTGGCGGAGTTGTTCGGCGAGCCACTGGCCACGCACGGTCGGCTGGTGGCGTTCCTGAAACGGCATACGGTTGTTCTCCTGATCGGCCGGCTCTGGTTCGTGGTCGGGTTCGGGATGGTGCAGGTCGTCGGGATCGGCCTCCCACGCGTTACGGCGGTCGACCTCGGCGTCGAGGCGCAGCAGCACGGTGCGACGTCTGGGGTCGGTGACCTGGTAGACGTCGAGCAGGGTCGCGACCCGTCCGGCCAGGAACGGCCACTGACCCCGCTCGAACCGGGCCAGGGCGGAATGGTCGACCCGCAGATACCTGGCGGCGGCCTTGAGGGTGATCCGCCGGTCCCTGCGCAGGCGGCGCATCTGCTCGCCCAGCCACAAGGCACGCAGGCTGGACGGCGGCTGCTTGTACGGCATCGTTCAGACGCTTCCAACAGAAGAGGCTTGGATTGATGTACGTAGGTGGGATGCCGGACGTCGGCACCGTCTCGACGACCGGAATGGGGCGAGGGCTCGGGCCGACCGCCCAGCAGGTGACGCCCCGCGGCCGCGATGGACAGCGCGCGATCGTCGCTGTCCAGGAACCCGCTTCTGTGGACAGGCACCGGTTTGGGTGGGCCGGGCATGGGTGGTGAAGCACTCTTCGCCGCCGGCTTCGACGTTCGTGGTGGCGGATGGCGCGGGCCGGTCTGGTTCGCCGGCCAGCGTGGCCGCTGGTCGGGATGCTCGCTCGGTGCGGGCATCGTCATGGTGGCTAGGTGAGAGGCGTCGAGGCGGAGAGGTCCGCGAGGGTTCGTGCCCTGCGGATCGGCTGCCGGTTGTGGTCGCCGGTGTAGGTGCCGGTGCCGGTGGTGAACTCGTCACGGTGGTCGGCGGCGTCGAGTGCGGCGACGCGGACGATCAGGGTGCGGGTGGTGTGCGGCGGATCGGTGGGGGCCACGACCAGGTGCACCCATTCCAGGCAATTCAGTTGTAGCGGGCTCATGCCGGTGTCGATCTCGACGACGGTGCCGGTGAATCGGCGGTCGCCGCCGAGGTAGTCGTGTTCGGCGATGGAGATGCGGTCGCCGGGGCGGGGCAGGGCCATCCGCGTGGGCGGTGGAGGGTCGAGGCGGCGGGGCAGGGTGCTCGAGGCTGTCATGGCGAGACCTTCCGGATCTGTGGTGGGCACGGCCGACACACACGCGCCTGTCCCAGGCGGCAGGCGGTGAAGCGTTCCTCCTGCACAGGGTCTAGTGGTGGGGTTTGCCGCCGAGGGTGGAGTAGAGCTGGTGGCCGCGCACGACGAGTCCGGAGTCGGGATCGGAGACCAGTTTGGTGACCTCGTGCAGGTCGGCGTCGGTGAGCAGGCCGCCGTGCAGGAGCTGGTCGCGGTGGGAGGCGATCGCGGTCAGGGAGATCTGCAGGCCGGGGCTGCCGGCGTGCCAGACGGGTGCGTAGATGGCGGTGTCGACCCCACGTAGCCCGGCGGCGCGCATGGTGGTGTGGATGCGGGGTGCCCAGTTCGGGTCGGAGCCGGCGGCCTGGAAGACGCGCTGGTTGACCTCGTGCTGGTAGGCGGCGAACAGCCGCCGCTGCTGCCCGCTGGGCGCGTCCAGGACGACGCCGGCGGGCTGGACGTGCCAGTCCTCGACACACAGGATCCCGCCAGGGGCGAGGGCGTCGACAAGCCGGGCAAGGATCTTTTCGGGTTCGGGCAGGTGCATCAGGACCAGGCGGGCGTGGATCAGGTCGTACGGCGGGTCCGGGACAGGTTCGGTGACGATGTCGTGCCGCAGCGGGGTCAGGCGCGGGTGGGTGCCGGTGTGGCTGGTGTCGAGGTCGGTCGCGGTCACGAGGCCGGTCGGGCCGACGTGTTCGGCGAGCCAGACCGGGACGTGGCTGCGCCCGGCGCCGATCTCCAGGCAGCGGCGGCCGGTCAGGTCGAGGTGGGTCAGGCGGCCGATGGTGAAGTCGTCCAGGGCCGCGGAGAGGCTGGCGAGGTGCCGGCGGGCGGAGGGGTGGGAGTTGTCGTAGGCGTAGCGGGCCTCGGTAGCGGGGCGGGCCATCACTGCTCCAATGGGGAAGTTGCGGGGTGGGCCCGAGGGCGTTCGGGACGCCGCTCCGGGACCGGGCGAAGGAGATGGTTGTCAGGCAGGGCCTGTGGCGAAGCCGGAGGCGATCACGTCGGCAGGGGTGAGGCCGGCCGGGATCACGCCGGCGCCCTGGAGTACGGCGATGGCGCGGGCGATCCGTTCCGGGTCGAGGACGCCGGCGCGGGCGTTGGCCAGCACGTACGGCTGCATCAGGGCGACCTCCTGCGCGGCGGCGGCCGGGTCGGCGGAGGGTACGTGTTTGTGCAGGATCTGGCCGGCCTCGTCGGGGTGGTCGATGGAGTAGACGAGCCCTTCGAGGATCGCCTCGCTGAACCGGCGTACCAGGTCCGGATCGTCCCTGATCAGGGTCATGGGCGCGATGACCGCGTTGCCGTACAGGTCGGCGATGACGTCGGAATACGGCAGCAGGTGCACCGGGCGTCCCTGGGCGGCCTTCTCGACGGTGCCGCGGGCGACGGTGAACTGGCCGATCCCGTCGACCCGGCCGGCGGCCAGCAGTCCCGGCGTCTGCTGCGCGGGCGCGTTCACCCACTGCACGCTGCCCGGGTCGATGCCGGCGAGCTTGGCGTACGCCGGCCACAACAGCATCGGCGCCCCACCGGGCACCCCACCCACCCGCTTGCCCACCAGATCGGCCGGAGTGGTGATCCCCGACGACTCCAGCACCGTGATCGAGTTCAGGGTCCGCTGCTGGATCGCCGCGACCGTGCGTACGTCGCCCTGGTAGTCGCCCTGCCCCAGCGTGATCATCACGCCGGACAGGTCGTTGGCCGAGAACTGCGCCTGCCCCGCCGCCAACAGTTTCAGGTTGTCGGCCGAGCCCTGCCCGGGCTTGATCTCGACCTCGATCCCACGGTCGCGGAAGAAGCCCTTCTCCAGGGCCACCCAGGCGTACGCCTCCCGACCGAAGGACGCGAACGCGGTCAGGTAGGTGACCTTGTCCATGCCGTCCGGCGCCTTGGCTGGTTCGCCGGTGGTGCAGCCGGTGGTGACAGCCATCAGCCCGACCACCGCCGCAGCAACTGCCCGACGTGCGACTCTGATACTCACTTATCCTCCCCAGATGGATAAAACAGGCGCGCGATGGGCGCGCCGATCCACCGGCGACCACCTGCGGACTGCTGCCGCCGGCGCCGACCGGCGGCAGCTACACGAGCGGTGAAAGCCGGCCGATGCCGGCCCAGATCGGCACCGGTCCCAGATCCGCGGACTCCTCGACGTCGGTCGGCTCGGGCCGCCACTGGTCGACCGACACCACTCCGGGCAGCACCAGGTCCCAGCCGGTGAACAGGTCGGCGACCTGGTCACGGGAACGGAACGTCAAAGGGGTCGTGGTCGAGGTGTTGTACCGCTGAACGACACCGACCACCTCGCGCGACATCTGCGCCGGCGTCGTCAGATGCGACACCACGAGCCGGCTACCCGCCACCACGGCGGTACGGAACCGGTCAAGGATCCAGGCCGGATCCTCGGCGATGAAGTGCAGCACCGCCACCGCGAGAATCCCGACCGGCCGGTCGAAGTCGATCAGCCGCCCGGTGGCCGGATCGGACAGGATGGCGTCCACGTCGCGGATGTCGGCCTGAACCACCGCGGCACGCTCCACGCCGGCCAGCAACTGCCGCCCGTACGCGACCGCCACCGGGTCGACGTCGACGTACACGACCCGCCCCCGCGGGTTCGCGTCGTGCACGATCTCGTGAACGTTGCCGACCGTCGGCAGACCCGAGCCAAGATCGACAAACTGGTCCATACCCTCGTCCAACAGCGCACCAACGGCCCGCCTCAGGAACGCACGGTTCGCCCGCGCATACCGTCTGACCTGAGGCTCCGCCCCGAGCATCCGCTCGGCCATGACACGGTCGACGACGAAGTTCGACGAGCCACCGAGCAGCGCGTCGTAGACCCGCGCGGCACTCGGACGATTCAGATCCGCACTCGCTGTGTCACAGGTCTCGGCCGAATCGTTGATCATTTGGACCTCCAACTGCCCTGCTTCTATTCACGCCGGCATCGGCTCCCCTTGGCTCGCGGTGGGCATGTGGGATGTCCCCGCTGGAGCAGTCCGCCGGCCGAATGGGCCACAGCCATTGATGAGCAGCCTGGCCACTGCGCAACGTGAAGTGAAGGTGTGAGCCGTCAGCCGCTGTCTGCTGACGTCGTCGCCCGCCAGAGAACGGAGCCGGGCAGGTCAACTAGGGTGCACTCCATGAGTACGGAGGCGCGGCGTGCCAGCGAGTGGACCATCCATGGCGAGCGCATCGTCGACGACAGTCGTCGGGCTGTGCTCAGCATCGCCGACGTGGAGCTACCCGACGGGGTCCGCTTCGAGCAGTACGTTCTTCGGGTGCCGGCCGCCGCGATGGTGGTCGTTCTCGACGACGCGGAGCGGGTGCTGATGATGTGGCGGCACCGGTTCATCCTCGACCGCTGGGTATGGGAGTTGCCCGGTGGTTACCTCGACCCCGATGAGGACCCCGCCGTCTGTGCCGCAAGGGAGGTGGAGGAGGAAACCGGCTGGCGGCCACGGAGCATCGAGCCGCTGGTTACCTTCCAGCCGATGGTCGGCACCATCGACCAGGCCAACATCGTCTATCTCGCGCGCGGCGCTGATCCCACCGGTGCGGCACCGGACGTCAACGAGACCGAACGGCTCGGTTGGATTCCGCTCGCCGAGATCGAGCAACACATGCACGAGGGAAGGATCGTCGGAGCGGGATCGGTCGCGGGTCTCCTTGCGGTCCTGCTCAGAAGGGCGACGGGAACTCTCTAGGCGGATTGCAGTATCGGGCGCACCCGCTCCGTGAAGGCCCGGACATCAGGCAGGCCGACATGGAGGGCGAGCCGGTCCGCGAGGTCCTTCAGGTAGTCCCGTGCCCGCGCCGAACGCAGTCCCTCGGCCGCGTCGGCCGCCTGCATACCGACAGCGCTGGCCTGTTCCAGTTGGCCAGCCTGTGCGTGAGCTACCGCCAGCAGCACCAGATTGAACTGCCGGCCTCGCGCATAGTGCCGGCCATCCATCTCCAGCGACCGCAAGGCGAACCGTTCCGCAAGGTCACCGCGCCCCAAGGCAGCGAAGCAGTGCCCGAACTTCGCTGCCAGGTACGCCTCGTCGAAATAGCCGATCCAGTGCGGGTCGCCGGTCCTGTCCGCTCGATCGAGGGCACGCTCCGCTCGATCCAGCGCCGCCGCGCAGGCAGTCTCGTCATCTCCAGCGGCATATCCCTGTGCCTCCAGAACGGCTGATTCCGCCACAATCGCCTCTACCCCGACGTTCGCGGCCGACTGGCCAGCGGCACGGGCAAGATCAACCGCCTCGGCAGCCGCACCGAGATACGCGGCCTGATGGCTCATGGCCGCAAGAATCTCCGCACCCAGCGCCCGGTCCCCCGCAGCTGCGGCCAGCCTCAGCGCCTGAACCATGTAGCGCTGCGCCAGTCCGTTCAGCCCCACATCGTAGGAGGCCCAACCCGCCAACTGCGTCGTCTCGGCCGCTGCGGACAGAAGACTGGAACCCGTCCGCGCGTCATAGCGGCCCCGCAGGAGCACCGCCACCTCACCGTCGAGAAACCGCACGACACTGTCTCGGACGTGGCCACCGCCGTACTGGTTGTCCAAAGTCCGGTAGACGGCCGTAATCTGCCGAACCATTTCGACATCTGGCATCCCAACCAGTCGTTCGCCGCTACCCGAAGGACGCTCGTCCAGCGGCCAGGTCAGCCACCGCATGGCCGGGTGCAGGAACGCCGTCGCACTGAAACCGGCATCCCGAAGCGGCTGTCGCTGTTGCATGTCCCCCTGCCACAGCTCCACTGCAGCATCCAGGCCGTAGCGCCAGTCTGGCGCGAACTCCAGCCCCAACACAGGACCCTGATCGTCAGTTTGGCCGGTGTCCGCCGACGGCCGCCCGCTGTCTGCCGACACCTCGTGGACCATGGCAGACAGACGCCCCTCCGCATCCAGCGTCGCGTCCAGAGCGGCCGCCACAGACACACTCGGCCGCTTGCTGCCCGCCTCGAGCTCCCACAGGTAGCCGTGCGAACAATGGACGAGCTGTCCCAGCCGCCGAAGCGACAGGCGCCTAAGCTCACGCAACTCCTTGAGCCGAACACCGAAGCTCGGGTCGACCATGATCCGTCGCGCCATGACACACCCCCGATCACCGCAGACGGAGCCGCCCATGACTCGCCGCCAAGCCGATCCGCCGCATGCCGACGGTACAACGGCTCGAGCCTGGTGTCCTACATGTACACCGGCATGGTGATCAGGACGGACTTCATCCGAAACGGCATAGTGACGTACTCTCGGCGCCCGAGCATGATTCGTTGGGCCCGTCTTGGCCCTACTGGCCGGACCCTCAGCGCGTCCGCTCGCCGGGCCGGCGCAACGCGCTCAATCTCTTCACCTCAGGCGCCAACCAACTATGTATTGAGTGAACTCGTTGGGATCGGCCCTACACGGGCATGGGCCAGGCGTATGGGCTGTCGGGGTGGTCGAGCCAGATGTACTGCCGGTCGGTGTGGTTGAGGGCGCTGATCCCGTACCGGCCGCGGTGGGGATGGTCGAGGCGTTGCCACAGCTCGGCGACGTGCTCGGCGGTGTCCCATGGTCTGCCGCCGTACTGGATGGTGGTGTGGCGGCCGTCGACAGCGTCGGCGGTGCGGGCAACCTGGGCGTGTCCGGTGGGTGTGGACAGGGTGAGGAAGGTTCCGTGCGGGTTGTCCATGGCGCCGATGGACAGGCCGGGCAGGTGGAGTTGGAGTAGCAGGTTCAGGTCGTGGTCGGCGTGGTCGTAGACGGCCGGGTCGAGGCTGGTGATGCCGTACTGGCCGATCCCGGTTGCGGCCGGACCGAGGGTCCGTCGGTCGGCGAGTGGGTTGCCGACGTCGGAGCGCAGCGGCATGAAGGCGACGTGTTGGTTGTCGAAGCGGCCGCTGACCTCGTCGTCGGCGGTCTTGTCGAGGATCATCAGGGCGCAGCCGGCGCCGGCCAGTGGTGCGACGATCCGGCCGCCGGTGTGAAGTTGGTCGATCCAGGCGGGTGGGATGTGGTTGACGGCGCAGGTGGCGATGATCCGGTCGTACGGCGCCTGCTCGGCCCACCCCGCGCTGCCGTCCCCAACATCGAGGTGGGGGTGGTGGCCGGTGACGGCGAGTCGCTGGCGTGCGATTGCGTGCAGTGTCGGGTCGAGTTCGACGGAGTAGACGTTGTTCCCGCCGAGGCGGTGTGTCAGGAGTGCGGCGTTGTATCCGGTCGCGGTGCCGATCTCGAGTACGCGCATGCCGTCGCGGATATCGGCGCGTTCGAGCATGGTCGCCATCACGCCGGGCTGGCTGGACGAGGAGGTCGGCAGCAGCGGTCCTGTCGTGCCGGCGGTGGTCGGTGCGGGCCGTTGCTGGGTGACCAGGACCTGGTCGGCGTACACCTGGTCGAGCGGGGCGTCGGGGACGAAGACGTGTCGGGGTACCTGTTCGAAGGCGCGCCGCCAGGCCGGGTCGCTCAGCTCGCCGCTGTCGGCGAGGTGGGCGGCGAGGGTCTGGGCCGCGTGCTGCCAGTCCACGCCTACTCCTTGGTCAGTTCGTCGGCCAGAGCGGCCGCGATCGGCAGGTCGAGTTCCTCGGCCAGCCAGCCCCACTGGCCGGCGCCGTTGCACTCCAGGAACACCCAGCGTCCCCCGCTGGTGACGACGAAGTCGAACGCGGCGTAGGCCAGCCCGAACGCCCGACAGTAGTCTGCGACCTGCCCGGCGATGTCGGACGGGCAGTCCACCAGTTCGTAGGACAGCGCGTCGTAGTCGCTGCGCCAGTCGACCCTCGCCTGCTCGCTACCGGCATGTATGGCCACCGGGAACATGCGGTCCCCGACGACGGTCAGCCGGACCTCGAACCGCTTGGGCACCCACTGCTGGAACAGATGCGCGGTCGTCTCGACACCGGCCAGGTCGTCCAGGTCAGCGGCGGTGAGCCTGCGGGTCCACACGGCGGTGTGGGAGCCGGCCTCCTCGACGATCGGCTCGGCGAGCGGCTTGACGATCAGATCGCCGTACCGGGCCGCGAACTTCCGCACCGCCTCGGCCTGGTTCGTGATCAGGGTCGGCGGAACGGTCATGCCCGCCCGGCTGGCCGTGACGAGCTGGCGGGGCTTGTACTCGGCGTCCGCCAGGACGGCCGGATGGTTGATCCACCGGGCCGGAAGGCTGGACAGGATCCCGCCCAGCCCGACCCGGGCCTGGGCTCGGGCGAACCTGCGTTCCGGTCCGGACATGCCGGCCGGCAGCGTGAAGTCGCTCGGCCGCCGGTAGAACACCGAGATCACCTCACGCAGCTCGACCGGCCGCGCACCGGTCAGGCCGCCGCTCCAGGCGCCGTCGTCGAGTTCGGCGACGAGGGTCAGGTCGAGGGGGAAAGCGCCCACGTCGAGCCAGGCGTACGGGGCGCCGCGATCCCGTAGCTGGTTGGCGACCTGCTCGGCCGACCAGTCCGAGGGTGTGCTGACGATGAGGACCGTCATCAGTCGTCCGGGGTGACGTAGGTGTCCGTCTTGGTCGTGGGATTCTTGCCGTCCGAGGTCGTCGGCTCGGAGTGCCTGTTCTGAGTCGCCGGCGTACGGTGCCTGGCCTCGCGCAAACCACCGAGCGGCGCACCGCGCAGGACGAACGGCCGCATGTGCGTCGGCTGCTCCTGGCTGCCGCCGTCGGACGATGCCAGGCGCGGGAACCGGTGCGTGGCCGGCATCAACGGGTCCGGATTCATCAGAGGATCTCCTTCGTCAGTCAGGGTGGTAGGTATCGGCTCCGCGAAGACTGCCCCCGGCTTCATCACCTCCGTCCGCCGCCGCGACACCGATCACCGAACTACGTGGCGCCCCCAACTGATCGCCAACGCCGTCTCCCCACGACCGTCTGGACAACCAGGATCGGTGAGGGGCCGCAGCTGGCGACAGGGCTCCAAATCGCATCTGAAGGCCAGCCGACGTGGTCCGCCATCGAGCAAGCCATGGTGGGGATGTCGAGCGGCGCCAGAACCACCCGACCCTCGAACCACGCCCGCCTAAAGGTCAACGGACAACGGTGTCGGCTGACACGCCGCAGGCCGTTGCCGGGTCTACGGCGTCACAGCGGTCAGACTGTGGCGGTGGCAGATCCCGTAGGTGCGCGGCGCCCCAGTGACCAGGACGGCCGGCTTTGCCCGAACATCGGCGACGCCGGTCTTCCTGCGGACGCTGACCGGTGACTGGGCGAGTGCGGTTCGTTCGCTTCCAGAGCCCGGAGGCAGACGCCCTTGGCCGATACGTCGGTGTCTTTGGCCTGGTCAACACGTTGGCGCGACAGGGTCGACTGACGCCTGATCAGGAACGGTTTCGACGGGCGAACAACGACTGGTACGAAGCGGCCTATCCCGATCCAAGTACGGTCGTGCCCGGCGTGTACGACCATGACCGCAATCCCGGTGCGGCGGCCTGGTTCAAGATCTCGGCAACGACTCTCATCGAACGGGTCGCCGGCTATCTCGACATACTCGCCGCTCACGAGGTCAAGTGCATACAGTTGGCGGCAACGGATCCGCCGGGTCGCGTGATCTACGAGGACGAATTCCAGATCCTCATCGTGCCGGACCCGACGGCCGCGGCCAGCCGGCCCACAACGGACTGACGCGATGACCATCGCGATGTCGCCAGCGTGCGATGGCCTGACCTCGCGCAGGCCACCAGCGGCACGCCACACAGGAGAACGGCCCGCGTACGCAGGGTGACCTCTATCCTGTTCGTTCGCATCACGCCTGGCGTACCTGCTCCTCGCGTACGTGCAGTGATCCGTGCTGTCCCACGCGCTGCCCGGTGGCATACCCCTGCTCCCGAATACGCGGGGGTGATCCGTGGTCAGGTCTACGTCCGCTGAGGTTCGGGTCGGCCTGTGAGCTGATGACCATCGACCATGCGGGCCGGCTGCTCGGCAGATGACAGGATGGTGTGGTGGGGATTGTCGAGGCCACCGCGGTTCGATGGGTCGAAACGGTCTGGCGACGTCGGGTCACCGCGACGCGGCGCCTCACCGGTGGCTGGACGTCGAGCGTGCTGCGCCTCACCGCCGCCGACGGTGAGGAAGCCGTACTCCGGTTGATGACGAAGGAGCCGTGGCGTCGTCACGCGGCCGGGCTGCTGACGCGGGAGGCGGACGTCCAGGCGCGGCTCGGCCGGTCGTCGATTCCCGTGCCCCGCAGCCTCGCGCTGGATCCGTCAGGGGCCGAAGCGGGAGTTCCGGCCCACCTGATGTCGTACCTTCCCGGTCGCCTACGCCTGGACGACGTCTCGACACAGGCCATCGGCACGCTGGCGGACCTTCTCGTGACGATCCACCGCTTCGATCCCGGCTCGGCGAAACCGCGGGAGTTCCAGTCGTGGGCAGGTCCGGACAAACGCGTCGTGCCGCGGTGGGCCCGGCGGCCAGACCTGTGGGAGCGGGCGTTCGAGGAACTCGATCGGCCGGCACCGGCCTACGTCGGCACTTTCCTGCACCGCGACTTCCACCTCGGGAACGTGCTGTGGACGGGGGAACGGATCAGCGGTGTCGTGGACTGGGTGGAGACGTCCTGGGGTCCGGCGCACCTGGACGTGGCGCATGCCGCGACATACCTGGCCATGCTCCACGGCACCGCATCCGCGGCCGGCTTCACCGACGCCTACCGGCAGCGGGCACGCGACCGACCAGACGACGACGAGGTGCGGTACTGGAACATCATGGACATCGTCGGTTACCTGCCGGATCCCGCCAAGGTGGTCCAGCCGTGGCGCGACCACGGGCTGACGATCGGTCACGACCTCACCCGCGTACGGCTCGAACAACGGCTGGAAGCTGTTCTCGACGATCAAGACGGCGTACAACCTTGATGATCTTCTGAACCAATCGTGCCCGTCTTGCTGCCATCAACAACGGCGCTTCTGCTCCAGCCCCTCAAGTCGGGTGCCGGCGCGACTTTGCCGGGGCCCTGAGGTGGCGGGAGACGAACTCGCGCCACCGGCCGACAGCCGCGGGTCTGGTCTCGGCGTGTCCGCCGGGATAGCCGGCCAGTTCCTTGTCCGGCGAGCCGAGCAGGTCGAAGAGCGCCAACTGGCCGTCTCTGGGGAAGATCTCGTCGTGCCATTGAACGTGGAAGAGCACCGGGGCGGTGACCCGTCGGGCGTCGGCGGCGACACGCTGCGGCGCGTCCAGGCCCTCGTGCACGCCGGGGCCCTGCCGAAGCCCGAACTTACCGAAGACCGCACACCGCAGCCGGTCACCCATGGCCGCCGCCAGAGGTAGACCGAACCGGGTTCCCATGGACATCCCGAGATATCCGACGTTACTGATGTCGGCGAGGCCCGCGCCAGCGAGGGCGTTCACGGTCGCCAGCCAGTCGTCGGCCATCCGGTCGAGAACGACCTCGATCCCCTCCCGGGCGATCCTGGCCTGATATTCCGCTGGCGGCAACGGAGCCGGAACGCGGTCACCGTGATACGGGCCGTCGATCGCGACCGCCGCGAAACCGGAACGCGCGACGAACGATTGGGCAAGTTCGACGATCCGCGCGCTTCTCTTGTACCCGCTACCGCCATGCCCCAGCAGAATCAGCGGACGCGGCGCACGGGCCGAGGGCGGCAACCACACAACGCCCGGTACCGCACCCGACGGCCGGCGCAGGACGAACAACCGCTCAACGACGTCGTCCGCCGCCACACACTGCTTGATCCACTCGATCGGCTCGGGCACGACGCCATCCAACCAGCGGTGTGGCCGAACGAGGCTGGTGGTGCTGGTCTGACCGGTGCCGTTCTGTAGATCCGACCACGGCAGGAACCGTGTCGCTGGTATGCCTCTCGGTCGGGTATTCGGGCTGACCTACGCGCTTGGTTCCCTCCGTCGATGCGATGCGTGCTCTCCTACAGGTCGAACTGGTAGACCGCTCGGTCTTTGCCTGGTCCCTTGAAGTCGTTGACGACCTCGACGCCGTGCTCGGTACGGTCGCCGGGAAGGTTGCGGAAGCCGAGTGCTATCCAGGAGGCGTGCGCTGGACGGTTATCGGGTTCGGAGGTTAGCCAGAGGCGTTGGCATCCCCAAGCGGTCGCACGGGCAGCCAGGCTGTCGATGAGCATGCCGGCGACTCCGTGACGGCGGAAATGCGGGTGCGTGATCACGTCCTGGATGTAGACGTCTTGCGGCGTCTCCTGGTCGCGCATCGCGATCATCGCACCGACGACTTCGCCGTCGACCAGGGCTACCGGGCATGTGGAGGCGAACAGAGTCGCGTAGAGCCAGTAGTCGGACTCGCCGCGTACCCGAATGAAAGGTACGCCTGTCGCCATTACGGCCATGACCTGTGGGATCAGCGCAGCATCAATCGGCTTGATCCTCATTCTGGCACTCCTTCGATTGGCTGCAGGTCACACTCCACTGTGGCAGGTAGCCGGCATTGACAACGCCTTACGTGTCAGTGAAGCTGCCGCACCTCCCCGCCGGCGGTTACCTCGTACAGGCAGATGCGTAGCAGGTCCCGGACGTGGGTGGGAACCCGTTGGACGGCACGCACGGAGGTAGTCGGCACTATCAACGCGTAGCGGATGTCGGCGGATACGCCGGTCATTCGGCGTAGTAGCTGGCCGTATGCGATGTCGGCATCGGTGCCCGGCTCGCTGGTCCTCCCTTTCGCCTCACCAATCAGACGCTCGCCTCCCCGGACGGCCTCGATGTCGGTCCACGGATCGGTCGGCGCGACAGGCGTCCAGCCTTGGGAGATCAACCAGGTTCGAAAAGCATCCATGACCCGGTCCTCGTCGCTCTCACGGGTGAGCAGCTTGCGGATGACCTCGAGGTCCGAGTCCACATTGCGGCGCAGCCGGCCACGGCTGTCGGAATCCAGATCGCCGGGACGGATCACGACGAGCCGCAGTCCGTGGGCAGGGATCTCGGTATCCCGCCGCGCGTCGTACAAAGCCCGCTGCTCGCCGCGGTGAACTCCGCTGATGGTCAGCGTGCCAGGCTTGTCGAAGTGCGCCACGGGCTGGTCGTGCTGCTGCTCGCGATACTCGACGACGAGCTGATGGCCGGGCCAGTACCCATCGACGGGCAGCATCACCCGTCGTCCGTTGATAGACGGGTCACCGAGCAGCCACTCGAACCGGTGCTGCGTCTCGGCTTGCTCGCCCAACACCTTGCTACACAGCCCGATCACAAACGCTTCGTCACTGTCGTCTCTGCTCACGTCGCCGAATGATGCCACCCGGCGATACCGCGGCATTACCCCGCCCCGGTCAGGTCCGCAGACCACTGACGTTTCGTCGAGGCCCGCCCCAAGGAGCACCCTTTCGGTGCAGCGCCTATACCGCTCCCCCAAGCCCAAGGAACCCGCGCGACGCCTGCGTCGGCACCGCGCCTTCGGTGGTCACCGCTGCCGCGCAGATCTACTACTCCAGTGCCCTCGAGGAGGGATCCCGTCCGGGGTGGGCGGCCAGTAGCGGCGGGCCGTGCGCTCGGACCTTTCGATCCGTACGCCGATCTCGGCCGGGTGCAGGTTCGGGCACGCCGGTACCAGAAGGCCACGGCTGCGGCAGTCCCCTTCGGCACCGGCTCTTCACCGACATCGTGCTCGAGGGAACGGCCTTCTCGGCCGTGTCGCGACTGCTGAACTCCGCGACTACCTGACCCCGGACGGGCGGCTGGTGTTGGCCGTGGACATCACATGCTGGCTGCGGCCCGAGGCACAGACCTCGCCGGAACGGATCCTGTGCCACACCTGCGGCCGCGGCAAAGGCCAGGCCATCATGATTCCGGGCTGGCCGTACTCGATGATCGCGGCTCTGGAACCCGGACGCAGTTCGCGGACCGCCCCCTTGGACTTTTAGCGCCTGGCCCCGGGTGACGGTCCATCGGGCAACGTGTAGACGTCGTTCCGCTCTCCCCTCGACCGATCGCCGGCGCCGGTCTCGAGAATTTCCAAGCCGTCCCGGCCACTACAGCCACGAGTAGTAGGTGCAGCAGGACCGAGCACTCCCGCTGTGCGATGCGCCGACGACGATTGGCCCGGAGCGAGCGCCTGCGGGGGTGCGCAGCCGCGCCTCGATAAGCCTGCTCATCATGTCCCGACGACCAGTGCAGCCGACGGCGGCCGGCTGCCCCGGCCTGGCACCAGTGCTCGCCCGGTCACCCGTGTTGGCCCAACCAGCGACGGGTTTGGGTGCAGCGACCATGACGGCGGGATGATCCGGGCCGAGGTGATCGCGGTGCGGGTGGCGTCATACCAGTCGATAAACGCCTGGCGCGGCGCGCGCCCGTCGGACTGGGTGCTCATTGGCGCCGCGCTGCGGCATGTCGCCGTCTTGGGTGCTCCCGCTGCCACTGGTGGGCGGCGGCGGGAGATCTGCTGGGCGCGGTGGGCGGTGCGTACGGGCAGGCAGGGGTAGTGCTGTCCGGTGCAGAGCAGACTCGTGCAGCGGGTCGGTCGTTCGGGCTGGGGCTGGTGGGTAGTGATGACCTTGGCGGCCATGCGCCAGAGCAGGACGTCGGTGACGTCTGCTGGTACGTCCTCGACCTGGTCGTGGATGGGATGTGTGGTGGGCATGTTCGACCTCCGGCTGGTGACGGGTGCGGTCGACCGCCGCGGAAGCCCGGGGTACGGGTGGTTTCGACGCCGACCAGGACGATGGACGCTCACCTTTTGCCGGAACTCAAGTCGTTCGGGGCGCCCATCCCCGCCGCTGCTGCCGTACGGGCCGGGGATGGTGCGTCACGGGCGCCGGGCTGACCCGGTCGCCTGCTGTGCCGTTTGGGCCGCGCTCTGGGACGGGTGTGGGGCCGGGAGGTCGGGTGACGGTGTTCGGGGGTACGGGCCGCAGCGTCGTGCCGGTGGGGCTGGTTTTCACGCCTCATCGGCGCTACGGCGGTGGCTGATGTTCGGCGTGCTGTTGGTGTGCCGGGAACGTTGGTCTGCTGGGTGGTGTCCCGTACGGCCGCTGATCCCACCGTGGTGTGCCGGGCCGGCAGCGGACGCCGTGGTTAGGGTGGCGGCATGGCACGTAGAAACCGCACCGAACCCCGCCCCGGCGACGAGGACTTCGTCCCGCTCACCGACGCCGAACGACGTGCGCACGCCGAGGCGCTGTCGATCGCCCACGCCGGCCACGACTGCGCCGAACAGGCGGCCAGTCTGCGCCAGGCCGGGGAGTACTACGCGATCCTCGGCGAACACGACCTGGCCGAGCAGGTGTTCCGCCAGGCACTCGGGATCGAGGACGGCGAACCCGGCGCCGCGCAGGCCGACTACGCCTCGTTCCTGCTCGACCGGCACCGACCTGACGAAGCCATGGCCATGATCACCGAAGCGCGTCGGCTCCACCCCGAGCACCCCGACGTGTTCAGTGTCATCGGTGAGGCCCTCGAGGAACACGGGTATGCCCAACAGGCCGTCCGCTGGTTCACCGCCGGCCTCGTATCGCACCACGGCCACCTCACGGATCTCGACCTGGACGACCTGCACGACGACTTCGATACCGAGTTGCTGGCCCGCGGCCGCTACCGGGCACGCCAGTCCCTGGGCCTGCAGCAGGACCACATCGACGCTCTGGTGCAGGAACTACAACGCGACAACGCCGCCACTGCCGACGCCCGTTAGCGCCGGCCGATCATCGAATCGATCGTTCTCTGTCGGTGAATCGGGCGCCTGGCTGGGCCGGCTCACGGCGACGGGCTGGCGCTCGTGCGATCCGGTGTTGCCGCGCGATGGCACGATCCCTCTCATGATTGTCTGGATCAACGGCGCGTTCGGTTCGGGCAAGACGACGACGGCGGGCCTGTTGACCAAGAGGTTGGACGGGGCGAAGCTGTTCGACCCCGAGCACGTCGGCTTCATGCTGATGCCGTTCGTCGAGTCACCGACCGGCGATTTCCAGGACCTGCCGCTGTGGCGGCACCTCGTGATCGAAGCGATGACCGGCCTGGCCCGGCAGTACCGGCACCCGTGGGTCGCCCCGATGAGCCTGATCAACGCGGCGTACCGGGCCGAGATCCTGGGCGGCATCCGCGGCGCCGGTGTCGAGGTCCACGAGTTCGTGCTCGCCGTGCCCGAGGACCGGCTGCGGGCCCGGATCGACAAGGACCAGGTGGAGGTGAAGGCGCGTCGGTGGCGGCACGACCATGTCGACCAGGCACTGACCACGTTCGCCTCGCTGACCGACGCCACCTTCATCGACGGGACACAGCCGCCCGAACAGGTGGCCGAGGCCGTCCTGACGCGGCTACGGGAATGACCTCTTCCGTCCGTCGTGCGGCGGGCGGTCGCACGTCCCGGTGTTCCGCCAGCCGAGCCGGACGGACTACGGAACCCGATGTAGGCGGCCGCTGTCACAGGTAGCGCTGGCCCGTCTCCGGCCAGGGCGACCGGCGCCCATTCGTCTCCCACCTACCAACCGGCGTTTGTCAGACGTGGCGAACGCCTGGCGATCTGACACCGTCTGACACGGCCGCTCGACCGCGAACTAGTCCGGATTGTTCGCATTCTCGGCACAGGTCTGGCCGTGCCCGTCGCCTGCCAGCGCCCGGAACGGCGGGCGGCCGGATCTGACAGCGGGAGTCGACGGCGCTCTGTCAGATCGGCCGTCGCGACGACCGCGGGTACGCGCGACCTCTGATCCAGAAGCGCCAGCACAACCGACAGTAACGGCCATCCGCAGATCCGAACTTGACGGTAGCGGCGTGAGCTGCTCTGTCAGATTCGCCGGATCACTGACAGATACGCTCCGCATCTGTCAGCGGGTGGCGGGGTGTTGTGAGCCTGAGGGCTGTCAGACCCTGTCAGATCGGCAGGCGTTCGCTACGTCTGACAAACGCCGATTGGTAGATGCGGGACAAGCGGGCCGCGTCAACGCCGGGCCACCGGGGTCTGGCCGGACGCGGCGGGCGGCGGCGGACGGCCGTCGACGGTCGGCGCGGAGGCGACGTCCTTCCACACCGTCGCCCGGCACCGGTCATCGTTCACGGTTCGCCGATCTGTCCCGCGTCAGCGGCGTCCCTGACGGGCATGGTGGCAGGGGCGCCTGTGACATGTTCGTGTCACAGGCGGCCGGCGATGCCAGCGGCCTCGACCTCGCTCATGACATCGACGGCGGCTGTCATGGGCGGTCGCGCCCGGGCCCCTTGGACATCTCACAGCGCCTCTGCCACCGCCTGGCGTAGCGCAGGGCGGACGGTGGCGCCGCGGTCCGGCGCCAAACCTCGACAAGGCTGTGAGCAGGCCATTCGCCAGGGCGGCGCCGCTGTCGGACCGCACGGCGGGCGCGGTGTCCTTGGGCGCGGCAGCCGACGTGGACGCGAGCCGTACACGGCAGGCGGCACTCTGGACACTCCCTCTGCCATTCCGGTCCCCGGGACGCTGTGTCAAGGGACGGACGCCGATGGCACGGGTTCCCGGACATCCGGTGTCAACGGCGCCAGCCGCTGTTGGCAGAGGTCGAGGCTCCGTGTCAGAGGTGTCTGTCACCGGTGTCCGAGGCACGGCGTCGGGTCGTTGCCGGCGCTGTCGCCGGTGTCCGTCGGCGCGGTCTCGTTCTGGCGGACGGTGGCCACGTCGTGGCTTCGCCACCGACGGCGGGCTCGTCGTTCCGGCCGTGGTTGCGGTGCGGCGGGTCGCTGACAGATCCGAGAGGTACCGTCCACGACAGCCGGTCCTCCGACGGTCTGCGGTTGTGAGCGCTTGTGAGTCCGGCAAGTGTTCGCCAGGGCTCACAAACTGCGGTTTGGTAGATGAGCACGGTCCCCGCCGGACAACTGGCTCCCCTCCACACGACGCCGGCGACAGCGGACTGGCTACGAGCCGGCGCCGCGCGGACGGCACCGCTGGTTGACCCGATGGCCGGCGCTCCGCCGCGCCCGTAACGCCGCGGTGCCAGCGCCGGGGCTGACCGGCTGGTCCTGGCCGTAGGCGTCCGGGTCCGTGGCCGGGCGCTCGTGACAGATGTCGGCGGATCCCGTTGCGGTGTCGGTGTCGTCGTCGGTGTCCGCCCACGTGTGTGCGTCGGTCTTGAGACCGACCCGCAAACGGACCGGTCCGGTCTCTGTCAGTGCCGCACACGCCGCTGCCGGCAGATCCACGCCCAGCTCAGAGAGACCTTCCCGGTCTCTCCCCTACCCCCGCATCCACACACAGGAGAAGAGGAAACCCGTGTACGACCACGTCCTACGTGCGCAATCCACCCTGACCGCCCGCGACCACACCCTGCTCGGCTGGCTCGCCGACCACGGCGTCATGACCACACCCCAGATCGCCCACGCCCTGTTCCCGTCCCTGGACTTCGCCCAACGCCGCCTCCACCGCCTACGCACCATCGGCGTCATCGACCGCTTCCGACCCCTGAAGACCGACGGCGGCACCTACCCCTACCACTACGTCCTCGACCAACTCGGCGCCGAGATCATCGCCGCCCAACGCGACCAACCGGCACCACGCCCCAGCCACACCAGGACCAGACGCCGCCGCTGGACCGTCGCCCCCGTCCTTGCCCACCGGCTCGGCGTCAACCAGTTCTTCACCGACCTCGCCGGCCACGCCCGCACCCACCCCCACCACGAACTACGAAGGTGGTGGTCAGAGGCCAGATGCCGCGAACCCGACAGCTTCCCCAACCCACACGCCAACTTCGACCTCCGCGCCTACCCCGCCCCGATCCACCCCGACGGCCACGGCATCTGGCGAACCGGCGACCACCGGGTCCCGTTCTTCCTCGAACACGACACCGGCACCGAACCCCTGACCGAACTACACCGCAAACTCCGCGGCTACCTCCGCCTCGTCGACTACGGCGGCCCCAGATGGCCCGTCCTGTTCTGGCTCCACTCCGCCCAACGCGCCCACCACCTCCACCAACACCTCGGCGACGAGGCCCGCTACGTACCCGTGGCCACCGCCAGCCGCGACCACGCCACACAAGCCGGCCTCAACCCCGCCGGCCGCCTGTGGTGGCTCCACGGCCACGACGGCCTACTCACCCTCGCCGAACTCGCCGAAGCCCTGCCCCACCTACAGGACCCCGCCTACGAGCCCGACCAGGACGCCGATCCCAACGCCTGAACCCCAGCACACCACCGAGGGCCCGCCGTCCCTGCCCGGGACGGCGGGCCCTCGGCCTACGCCTACCCATTCAGACAGCTTGGAGCCCGATTCATGAACGCCCGACGACGACGTGCCAGCAGCGACACCGGTCAGGTCTGGACCGCCGACAAGATCCACGCCCTCGGCGTCAGCACCGACCTCGCAACCGCCGCCCACATCTTCAACCTCTCCCTCGCCACCGCCTACCGCCTCGTCAAAACCAACACCTTCCCCGTACCCGTCATCCGCGCCGGCACCCACTACCGCGTCCCCACCGCCCCGATCCTGACCACCCTCGGCCTCACCCCCACCACACCCCAACACCCGCCCACAACGGGCCCACAACCCGAACCCAGCCCCTGAAAACCCCGGCCCGCCGCTGCCCGTCGACCGCCGCCCGCGCCCCGCGCCGGGCGGCGGT